>JAJDOF010000078.1 GCA_022340305.1 Gammaproteobacteria bacterium | reverse complement strand
CAGTTGATGCCGGGTCATCCGCTTGCGCCTGGCACTTTTCGTCGGCTCCCTTTAGACCGCCAAGGTTGCCGTTGAAACTCTCACTGGTGACGAATACGGTCTTTTCATTGCGTTCGTTGGATACCGGAGCCGCGCAGGCTGAAATTAACACCGCAGCGAAAGCCATAGTTAACAGCTTGTTCATGTAAGCCCCCTTTGTCTTGTTACAAAAGGTTTAAAACCGTATCAATTAGATTTAATACAAAAAATTCGGATTGTCTTTGATGTGTATCAAGTCAGCATAAATAGCATGTCATTGAATTTCACCAACCTCGAATTTCGCCCAGGTGTAATTCTCGGCTACTGAAATCTTAGTTTTGAGGGTTATTTTCTCCATATAGACGCTCCCTTGCGCTTGCTGAGCTTCGTGATACGGCACACTGCGGACGCATGGATAGTAGCGATGGGCGACCGAGATTGTAGTGGTGAGGAGCAATATTGCGAGGGTCGACGGAAATCAGCCAGAGTTCGGGTGCCATTAGAGCCGGGCGGGGTCGCGAATCTCACTGTTGACCTGGTGCAATAGTGGAAATCGGGTGTTTGTAATCACTTTACTCACCCTGGAAATGAAACGACTCTATCCCCGGCCCCTCGTATCATTATACGCTCCCCTTAGTATTATCCGTTTAGCTTTTGAACAAAGCGATTGTACGTATTAAAATGCCCTGCTAGTTTGTTTCACCAGTTTCCATAACTGCGTGCGGCGCCAGGATCTGAAATCACGACACGACCTTCTAGCGAAGAAGTGTTGAAACAGATTCGGGGCTCACAAATCAGGGCAGGTGAATGATGACAACAACAAAAACATCTTTACCGAATCGTTTTACTGGCTGCATATCAACGATATTGCTCGTCTCCCTGATGGCGACGGGTTGTTCCATCAAGAAGGTCGCTACCAATGCAATGGCGGACGCGATCGCCCAAAGCGGTAGCAGCTACGCCGGGGACAACGACATCGAGTTTGTCGGACAGGCGACGCCCTTCGGGCTGAAAACCATGGAAGGAATTCTCGAGGAAACTCCCGAACACCGTGGCCTGTTGCTCGCGGCCACACGCGGCTTTACCCAGTATGCCTATGTTTATATCGAACAGCCCGCGAACGAAATTGAACTCTCCGACGTCACTCTCGCTTACCAACAGCGCAACAGGGCACGCTTGATGTACCTGCGTGCGCGTGATTACGGTCTGCGTGGACTCGAGGCAGCACACCCAGGAATTACAAGCGGCATCCGTAGCGATCCTGAGAAGGTATTGCCCGAGACCTCGGTCGAGGATGTGCCATTGCTTTACTGGACTGCCGCATCCTGGGCTTCATCTATCTCCCTGTCGAAGGATGATCCCACGGCAATAGCCGATCTCCCGACGGTAGAAGCTCTTATCAAAAGAGCATTGCTGCTCGATGAGGCTTTTGAGCGGGGTGCGGTGCATATTTTCCTGATCAGCTACGAGATGAGTCAAAGTGGACTGCGCGAGGGTGCCGAGGAACGCGCCCGGGCTCATTTCAACCGGGCACTGGCGCTTTCCGGCGGGTTGCAGGCAGCGCCCTACGTCACCCACGCAGAGGCCATTAGCATCGCTAATAACAATAAACAGGAATACAGGCGGATGCTACAGGCCGCGCTGGCTGTGGACATCGACGCAGATCCACAAAATCGGCTGGCCAACCTTGTCATGCAACGACGAGCACGCTGGTTGCTGAACAATCAAGATCTGTATTTTCTGGAGTGAATCCCATGAACGCGATCATCACTTGCAAGACGGTAATGCGTTTCCTGCGTGTTATCGGCATTATTGCCGCACTCGGATTTTGCGCCCAGGCGTACGCGGCGAAGCCGTTAATCATCAAGGTCGCAACCGTTACGCCCAAGGGATCTATCTATCACAGGGTGCTGCAGGACATCGGCGAAAAATGGCGTAAGGCGCAGGGCGATAACGCTCGCTTCATCATTTATACCGATGGTAGCCAGGGCACGGAATCGGAAACTGTACGTCGGCTCCGGATTGGTCAGTTGCAGGCATCCTTGCTGACTGTATCTGGACTGATGGAGATCGTCCCGTCGGTCACCGCATTGCAGTTTATGCCATCGACGTTCAGGAACTGGCGCGAAGTCGACTATGTGCTGGAAAACATTCGCGGAGATATGGAAAAGGAATTTGAGGACAGGGGATACAAGGTGTTGCTTTGGGGGATGGGCGGCTGGGTCCAGTTTTTTTCGACCAAGCCCCGCATGCTCCCGGAAGATTACAAGGATGCCAAAATTTTTGCCTGGGCAGGCACAAAGGACCAGCAGGCAATGATGATTTCGCTGGGCTTTAACCCCGTTGTCCTGGATCTGCCGGATTTGCTACCCGCACTGCAGACGGGCATGGTCGACGTGGTGCCCGTTGCGCCGATGTGGGCCTTGACCGGACAGTTTTATCGCTACGCGCCGCACATGCTGAAAATGAACTGGGTGCCGATTGTCGGTGCAACTGTTCTCTCGATGAAGACCTGGAACGCCATGCGCCCCGAGGCACGTGCCGCGATGACGGAGGCGGCCGCAGAGGCTGAAGAGGAGCTGAGAAGCTATCGCGAGGAACTCGACGGTAACGCGATCAGGGCGATGGAAGAGCGTGGTCTGACTGTCTACGAAGCGACAGCGGATGCCGAGAAAACATGGACCGATCTGGTGGAGTCGGTCTGGCCCATGATTCGGGGAACAATGGTACCGCGGGATACCTTTGACCGGGTTCATCAATTGCTCGCCCAGTACCGGGCCACGCAACAGTAACTCGGAATCAAGGCTTCGGGTGGAGACACGAAATGGAAAAAACGGCAATACTGACGGGGCTGGAGTCGGTGAAGGAGAACCCGGGACTGGGGCGGCGCCTCGCAGACATCGAGAACATCCTGCTCTCGCTAATACTTGCAGCGATGGTGCTGCTGCCGATTACTGAAGTCGTTTTGCGCTTCTTTTTCCTTGGAATAGAGGCGGTTTCGTCGCTGATCCAGCACCTGACCCTGGCAGTTGCAAGCATGGGCGCCGCAGTCGCGGCCCGGGAAGACCGCTTGCTTACTTTCTCCGCGATACAGTTCATGGAAGGTAACACGGCTACCCTTGCCAAGCTGGTCAGCAACGCGTTCGCAGCTGGAATATGTGCCTTATTCTGTATTTCGAGTGTCCAATTTGTTCAATTTGAGAAAGAGGGCGGCGCAATTCTCGCCTACGGGATCCCCACCTGGGTGTTCGAGCTGGTTCAGCCACTCGGCTTTGCCCTGATTGCCTGGCGTCTGCTCCTGCACGCCTCCAGTAATCTAAGAGGGAGATTTGTTGCGTCTGTGATTGCGGCGTCGATCGCTGCGATCATTCTGTTCTCACCGATTGATCCCGCGCAGCTTGTAACACCGGCCCTGGTTTGCCTGCTCGTCGCAACGCTGTTAGGTGCACCGATTTTCGTAGCCGTCGGCGGGGCCGCGCTGATCCTGTTGTGGGGAGAGTACGTGCCGCTCGCATCGCTTGCCGTCGACCATTACGGCATCGCCACCAATCCCTCGCTGCCGGCAATCCCGATGTTTACGCTGGCAGGCTATTTTCTGGCTGAAAGCGGCGCGCCGGGCCGACTACTGGCAGTCTTCATCGCCCTGTTTGGCCGGCTGCGCGGCGGTGCCGCAATCGTCACCATCCTGGGCGCGACGTTTTTCACCTGTTTTACCGGGGCGTCCGGAGTGACCATTCTCGCCCTTGGTGGACTGGCGCTGCCGATCCTGCTCAACTCGGGTATCAAAGAGAAGTCCGCACTGGGTTTGATTACGGGCGGTGGTTCCGCCGGTGTGCTACTGATGCCCGCACTGCCGCTGGTACTTTATGCGATTGTTGCCGAGGTCGATATGGAAGCCATGTTCCTCGCCGGGCTGTTACCCGCGCTGCTGATGATGGCGCTGGTGGTCGGCTGGGGCATCATGATTCAACCCGCAGTAAAGCGCAAAGCAATAGACTGGACCGAGGTGAAACAAGCCCTGTGGGCTGCCAAATGGGAACTCGCCATTCCACTGGTTCCGATCGGGGTTCTGTTTTCCGGGTTTGCCACACCTGTCGAAGCCGCGGCGATGACCGCGCTTTATGCCTTTATTCTGACCACGATCATCCACAGGGATCTCGATCTGATCGCGGATGTCCCGCGTGTTTTTGCCAAGTGCGGGCTGATCGTTGGCGGCATATTGCTGATACTCGGCGTGGCGCTCGGCCTGACCAATTACATGGTAGACGCCCAGATGACGGTCAAACTGATCGCCCTGATTACGTCATCAATCGAACAGCCCTGGGTGTTTTTACTGGCGCTTAATGGCTTTCTGCTGATCGCCGGCTGTTTCATGGATATTTTCTCGGCCATCGTCGTACTGGTACCATTGATCGTGCCACTCGGACAGGCTTTTGGCATCAATCCGATGCATCTCGGGCTAATCTTTCTCGCCAATCTCGAACTCGGATACCTGACGCCTCCGGTTGGAATGAACCTGTTTTTCGCGGCGCTTCGATTCGACAGGCCGGTCCTGGAGGTATGCAAATCGGTGGTGCCGATCTTTTTATTGTTGCTCATCGGCGTACTGCTGATCACTTATTTGCCCTTCCTCAGCACATTTTTACCCGGCATACGTACTTAGCCCGGTTATTCAAACAATAAATGTATTAACAAGGAGTCATTATCGTGGGAACAACACCAATAGACCATTATGTTACTTACAAGCCGCGTCCGTTTCTGAGGAAGGAAAGGGAAAGTGTCACGATACTTCACGGGGGCTTGCACTGGTGTACCGAGCCCCTTATCCAGGGCACCCTGAAACGACTCGGGTACAAGACGCAGGTCCTGCCCACGGCACCCGGGATGACCTTCTGACCGGGCGCGGCATCGCCGATATCGGACAATGTTGTGCGACCAGTTTTACGACTGGCAATCTCACCAATTTCCTCAAGCAACTGGCCGAAGATTACCTCCCACTTTGATGCGATAGGGGTCCGTTTAGGGCAATCTGAGAGGCTGGGACTGAAATTCCGGGTGTCTGCTTTGCGTTAAGTTTAGTTTGTCGCGTGTTTATGCATACATGCCACATAACGGTCAGGCCAGCCAGTCAGGAAAGGTCTAGACGATCTTTTTGAAGTTGGTGTAGAGCAGCTTCGCAAGGCGGTTCATTTCCGCCATGTTAGCCTGCGCGGCCTGGTCGAATTCGGCCAGTGCATCGCTGCCCAGGCTGCTTTCCAGTGCGGTTTTATACTCAGGCACGCAACCCCACTGCATCACCGTATCCGAGCGCACCTCGACGTGAAACTGCACCACATAGGCATGATTGCGAAATTTGAAGATCTGGTATGGCGTGGTGTCCGACGAACCCAGTATGGTTACCTCCGGGTTCGACTCCAGCCCACGAACCTCGAAGGAATGCCACTGCACCGCCTTGATGGTCGCTGGATAGTCAGCGAACAGGATATCGTTTTTGGCCGCGGGGGCCATGTTGATATCGAGTACGCCTATTTCGGCCGGTTCCGACTTGACGATCTGGCCTCCCAGCACCTCTCCAAGTAGCTGGCAGCCGAGGCAGAAACCGAGAAAGGGCTTGCCCATAATCACTACCCATTCGTAAATCCGCCTTTTTTCTTCGATTAGCCACGGATACTCGGCTTCCATCCAGGTATCCATCGGGCCGCCCATGCACAGCATGGCGTCGAATCCCGACAGGTCAGACGGAATGGATTCACCGGCATCGAGTTCGATCTGTAACAGGTTCCAGCCGTCCGCTTCCATCAGGTCCTTGATGTAGCCGGGGTCTTCAATTGCGATGTGCTGCAGAACCAGTATGTTTTTCATGGCTTTTCCTGGTAAATGGCGAGTTCCCGGTGGTGACGCTCCGGATCGTGGTCATCGATCGAGGGCGTGGCGCGAATCTGTTCGACGTAGTGTAACGGAAAATCGTGTTCCAGCGCGCCGCGCAGTACGTGTTCCTTGTACCAGTGGAAGGGTTGCTGAGAGTGGTCGATGTCGAGCGCAAAGTAGGTGAAGGCTTCGATGCTGTCGCCGTGCAGGGTGGTCACCTCAACCGTCTTGTGGTCGTAACCGAAGCCTGCAGTCTCAAAAACATCGAGTTCGAGCTTGTCTTCCATGGTCATATGGTAGACAACGCCATAAACCAGGTGATCAGGATTGCCCGTATAATCGATGTCGCATTTCCCGGACTGACCGCGATCGTTCTTGCGCCAGCACAGCTGGTGTTCACTCAGGGTTGCCACGGTATGCACCGAGGCTGCCGGAATTCGCTGCAGCAGGCGCGCACTGGCAAGATTGGAACCGAAGGCGAAATACTTAAGCGTCATCGCCTGCGCCTGCGGATTGCTGTGATTCAAAAAAGAGCTGATTGACGCCCGGTTGAATCAGCCAGACCCCGAGCGGAAAGACAAACAACATGAAGAATGTGTTGCTGAATATCATGTAATTCGCGTCCTTGCTTTCCAGCAGGGTCTTCAGCTGGCCGGCCGTGTACCAGATGCCGTAAAAAATGCCGCTGAGCGACAGCATGTGCAGTGGGAACATCCACAGCTTCGGTTTTACCGGGGTGCCCGAAGTGAGTTCGGGGACGACCAGGATAATGTAGGCCAACAGGTAAACGATCGGTAGTACCAGGGCGGCTATGAACAGCAGCGGACCGCGTTGTCGTGACGGGTCCAGCTGACTGTTTGACCAGATGCCGACACTCAACATCCACATAAACAACACCAGCATCATGAACAGGCCGACCGTGGAGACGATCAGCGGCTTGAACGGAATGCCGAGCATCAGGCACAGCACGGTGGGCAGAGCGAGCATCAGGAACAGTTCCCAATGCCGTAACTTCAGAAAGAACGTCATGTGCGGGGTTTCAGCAGAATCGATGCCGCAGGATTATAAAGCCGACTGTCGGTTAACAAAAGCGCGGCGGCCAAATTTAAGGCCGCAGGATGCAATCGAATCAGGCGGCGCTGCTGCGCGAGGCACGCTTGCGTTCGTTTTCCAGCAGCAATTTCTTGCGAATGCGGATGCTCTTTGGCGTGACTTCCACCAGTTCGTCATCGTCGATGAATTCCAGCGCCTGTTCCAGCGTCATGCGAACCGGCTTGGTCAGTATCAGGTTCTCGTCGGTGCCGGCCGCGCGGATATTGTTGAGCTGCTTGGCCTTGAGCGGGTTAACCACGAGATCGTTGGCGCGGCTGTGGATACCGACCACCATGCCCTCGTAAACCGGTTCGGCATGGCCGATCATCAGGCGTCCGCGTTCCTGCAGATTGAACAATGCGTAGGCCAGCGCCTTGCCGGTGGCGGTGGCAATCAGCACGCCGTTTTGACGTTGGCCAATAGTCCCGTCGACTTTTGGACCATAGTGGTCGAAGACGTGATAGATAAGCCCGGTGCCGGAACTGAGGGTCATGAACTCGGACTGAAAACCGATCAGGCCGCGCGAGGGAATCATGTAGTCGAGGCGCACGCGGCCACGGCCATCGGGGACGATGTCCTTGAGGTCGGCCTTGCGGGTACCGAGCGCTTCCATTAGCGCGCCCTGGTAAGCTTCCTCGATATCGATCGTCAGTTGCTCGTAGGGCTCGCATTCAACGCCGTCTATTTCACGAATGATAACCTGCGGGCGTGATACCGAAAGTTCGAAGCCCTCGCGGCGCATGTTTTCGATGAGAATACCGAGGTGCAGTTCGCCGCGACCGCTGACGCGGAACTTGTCTGAATCGCCGAGCTGTTCGACGCGCAGCGCGACGTTGTGCAGGCATTCGCGGCGCAGGCGCTCGTCGATTTGCCTCGAGGTCAGGTACTTGCCATCCTTGCCGGAGAAGGGTGAACTGTTGATGCTGAAGGTCATGCTGACGGTTGGTTCATCAACGCTGAGAGGGGGCAGTGCCTCGACCTGGTTGCGATCGCACAGGGTGTCCGAGATGAACAGTTCGTCGATACCGGAAAAAACGATGATGTCGCCGGCTTCGGCGGTTTCGGTCTCGACGCGTTGCAGGCCGTCGAAGCCGAACAGCTGCATCATGCGCCCGTCACGGATCTTGCCATCGGCGCCGATGATCTTGATCGGCGAGTTGCGCGTTATGCGGCCGCGCGAGATACGACCAATACCGAGCACACCCTTGTAACTGTCGTAATCGAGGCTCGATACCTGCAATTGGAACGATCCGTCGAGATCGACCGCCGGTGGTGCGACATGTTCGATAATGGCCTCGAACAGCGGTTGCATGTCGCCTTCGCGGTCCTGGTCATTGAGACTCGCGTAGCCGTCCAGCGCCGAGGCATAGATCACCGGGAAGTCGAGCTGGTCATCGCTGGCGCCAAGTTGATCGAACAAATCAAAAACCCGGTCGATGACCCAGTCGGGCCGCGCGCCGTCGCGATCGATCTTGTTGATCACCACGATTGGCGTAAAACCCATGGCAAAGGCTTTCTGGGTAACAAAGCGGGTTTGCGGCATCGGTCCCTCGACGGCATCAACCAGCAACAGTACCGAGTCGACCATCGACAGGATGCGCTCGACTTCGCCACCGAAATCGGCGTGTCCGGGGGTATCGACGATGTTGATGCGGTAATCCTTATCCTGCCCGGGATGATGCCAGTTGAGCGCGGTATTCTTGGACAGGATAGTGATGCCACGTTCTTTTTCGAGATCGTTGGAATCCATCATGCGATCGCTGATTTCGGCGCGGGCACCAAGGGTGCCGGACTGGCGCAGCAACTGGTCGACCAGCGTGGTTTTGCCGTGATCGACGTGCGCGATGATTGCGATGTTTCGCAGGTTTTCTCGTTGGGTAGTCATAAGGGGTATGCAGGGCGGAGTCAGGCGCGCGATTATACGGGTGTGGCGCTATTGCACAAGCGACGAATTCACAGTTATTGATATAGGACAGGCGCGCAGGCGAGGAAATGACAGGGAATTGTCGCGTAATTCACGTTATGGGCCTGGTAGGTGCTCCGCGAGATTCCCGCTTGCGCGGGAATGACAGAAGGAGGCGCGGGAATGACGCCCGAAGGGCGGGGTTTTCCTGCAGCTGGGTTAGTCGAGGGCGCGCACGATTTCGAGGATGGCCTGGGCGTGGCCCCTGGCTTTTACCTTGTAATTCACCTCGACCAGTTTGCCCTGCTTGTCGATGACAAAAGTCGAGCGGCCGATACCCATGTATTCGCGACCCATGAACTTGCGCAGGCCCCAGACGCCGTAGAGTTCGCACAGTGTGCCCTCGGTATCCGCCAGCAGTTCAACCTTGAGACCATGCTTGCCGATGAATTTCTGATGCTTCACGCAACTGTCCTTGCTGACGCCGAGCACCACGGTATCGGCGGCAGTAAACTCGTCGATCAAGGCGGTAAATTCATTGGCCTCGATGGTGCAGCCCGGCGTGTCATCTTTCGGATAAAAATAGAGCACGACATTTTTCTCGCCACGGTATTGCTTGAGGCTAATGCTTTCCTCGTCCTGGTTAATTGCGCTGAACTCGGGCGCGGGCTGGTTTACTTCGAGCATGGTATTGGTTCTCAGCAAAAGACGTCATGATAAGAGACCTGTTCGAGCAGGTCACAGTACAAGCCGTAAGGTTATTTAACTGTCCCGCGTTTCCTGGGCCTCGGGTTAACGGTATTGCCGATAGACATCGCGGACCCAGCGCAGCGATGGACGTTCCCGCCAGGCAGCCAGGTCGGCCGCCACGCCTGGCGGTATTTGCAGTTCGTGATAGGCGGGATGCTGTGCTGGTAGTGCCAGTGGCGATAGCAGGCTGGCGGCGACGAGATCGGTACGCGAAAATTGCTCACCGAGCAGATAGGGTCGATCCCGGGCGAGCAGGCCGTCGAGCCAGTCCAGCTCGGTGTCGATAATCTGCCGCGACTCGAGGCCCTGTTCGACGCCGAGATCCATGCCGCGAATCATGTATTTGCAGATTTTGCTCCAGGCGAAGCGGAGCAAGATTTTTTGTGGCCAGCGCAGATCCGTGGCGAATATCCTGCGCACGGCTCGCGGCTGGTCGAACAACGCTTCGGAATAGAAATAGCGACGCACGTGAACCCCGAACACGTCATCCAGGCGCTGCTCTATCTCGCGCCCGACGCTGCTGTCGATATCGGTCTGCAGGCCAGGCGTGCCCGCTTTGTCCTGTTTCGTGGCCCAGTCGATGATCCGCGATGAACCCTGCAGTACCAGTGAATTCGTGACCAGTACCGGCAGCGAGGTATCGGCGACGCCGAGACTGCGCACGAACTTTCCGTACGAGACCGGAGAGAGGTGTTGCAGGCGGTATTCGATGTTCAGATAGTCGAGGGCCCAGCGCGCTTTCTCGCAATAATGCGAAATCGCGAAAATATAAAGTACCGGGGTGGCCATGGCGCCTCAGGTAGCCCCGCTACCAGGCAGGGTCGCGATTGGCCTCGTCGATCTGTTCGTTAAGCGTCCACAGATCGTAGAGTATCCCGAGCAGGAACAGGCCACAGGTCAGCAGCCAGATCAGGCCGGTGATCCATTTGCCGAGGTAAAAGCGATGAATACCAAAAATGCCGAGAAAGGTGAGCAGAATCCAGCACAAGTTGTAACTCTTGTCGCCGCCGCGATAGCGGCTATCGGCAGCGCGATCCATGCTGGGAATCAGGAACAGGTCGACGATCCAGCCGATAAAGAATAGTCCCAGCGTGAAAAAGTAGATGGTGCCGCTTATCGGGCGACCATAATAGAAACGGTGTGCGCCGATAAAGCCGAAGATCCACAGTAAATAACCGATCAGTTTGCTGTGGGTGTCATCCATGCGGGTCATTGCAGTATCAGGGCACCGCGGCCAGGGAGTCAGCGGTCGATGAAACCTGCGCAAAAGGTATGCCCAGTGCCGCCATGAAGGCAGCCTGCACATCGGCCGCGGCAACTTGCCGGCCGTTGAATTCAAGGTCACGCGTGGCGCAGGCATCGGCGATAACCCTGCACTGGTAGCCGAGATCGAAGGCGGCGCGCACCGTGGTATCGATGCACATGTGACTCATCGCCCCGCAGATCACCAGCTCGTCGACGCCCGCCAGGCGCAGTAATTCGTGCAGGTCAGTGTCGCGGAAGGCACTGGGAAAGTGCTTGATGATGTGTGCCTCACCGGCCTGCGGCTGCAGGCTATCGTGAATCTCGCAACCCGGCGTGCCAGGTACAAAAAAACCGGCACCGGGACGCGTGGAAAGATGCTGGATGTGAAACACCGGCAGCTGTGTGGCACGAAAATTATCCAGCAGCTTGCGGCAGCAGGCCGCAGCCTCCTCCATGCCCACCAGTTCCATCGCTCCGCCGGCAAAATAATCGTTCTGCATGTCTACAATGATCAGGCCTTTTGTCATGATTGAACCCTGCTAAGCAATAAAGCTTGTGTATCAGTTGAGTGGTCTTGAGTTTACGGTTTCGCTGTCGATTGTGGAAGCGGGTCGACGCTTCAACGACCGAAAAAGATTTTCAGTACGGTATAGGTCCTGGCGTCAATCGAGAATACCAGTCGATTGTCGGAATCGTCCATGTCGGTTGACTGCAGTCTCACCTGGATTTCATCGGCACTCATGGGAATGCACACCAGTTGGCCGTTGACGTCGTCGATCGTGCTGAGGGCTTGCTTGATGACGAGGTTTGTGGACTGCTCGTCGAGCTTGGCCAGGGTTGCATCAATGGCCAGCGCGCAGCTGAAAGACACCAGTTCCTCGGCTGACCTGGCGCTGCTCAAGAAACCAAAAAGGAATCCCGACAGCATGACGATCAGTAATCGACGGGCGCGAAATCGACGACGCGCTACCCCATTTCTCTGCTGGCTGGCATCAGGCATAAGCTAGCCAGTGCTCCAGTCGCGAGGGTTTCAAGTCGGCGATCCTGCGGGCCTGTTTTACATAAGCGTGGGGACACGGTTCGAAGGTCATTTTGCTGGCCTGCTCGCACAGCTGGCGAACATCGCAGCCAATGCGGTGTTCATTAAAATTGTCGGGTCTGAAATCAATGGCCATTCCGTAATCAGCGCGGAACTCGATCTGCGCCTCAGCGGCAAGCACGAGGGCGATCGCCGGCCCCTGACTTCGGTTTTAATCGAGTATCCCGCGGCGTCCCGCAGAATCCCTGTCTTGTCGCGATCTGTCATGGTCCGGCATTTCCTGGTAACCAGAACCGGCAGGTATATCGGTTCGCGCCGCACAAAGCAAGGATATCAGGCTCTCTGCCAGCGGTTGCAGACATTCCCTGCTGCCCTTTGCCGGCCAGCAACAACCACGGATCGGCGCCAGCGACAGGAGCGGGACAATTTTCTGGCAGCGCATTCGATGCGCTACGGGGCCAGTTGACTTTTTTCTCCACTGGTCTGCGAATGCGTCAAAGCTTCAATTTGAAGCCTTCGTGGGTGGCCTTGAAACCCAGCCCTGCATAGAAACGCAGGGCATCGGGCCGCTGCTTGTCCGACGTCAGCTGGATGATTCGACACTTTCTTTTGCGGGCAGCCTCGATGGCCCATTCGATGAGCTTTGTGCCCAGCCCCCTGTCGCGGTATTTGGCATCTACCCTGACAGCCTCGATGAGACAGCGCCAGGAACCGATGTGGGTCAGGTAGGGAATATAGGTCAACTGCAGCATGCCGACGATGGACTGCTCCAGTTCGGCGACGATCAACGCGTTGTTCGGGTCCCTGTCAATGGCATTGAAGGCCGTCCGGTAGCGCGGATTCAGAGGCTGTGAACTGTCTTCCCGCTGCGCCCCGAGATCGTCGTCCGCGAGCATCGACACCAGTCGCGGCAGATCTTGTGCAACAGCGTGGCGAAACAGCGGCTGGCAGGTGTCGTCCGTCATCGCTGTTACTCCTCCTCATCCTGGCCGAAACTAAGCCAGTGACCGTCCGGATCCGCCAGGCTGAATTCGCGCATGCCGTAAACCGTAACCTTGAGTGCTGTGGGTTTGAAGCCACGGGCGATCACCTGCGCGTACAGGCGCGCCACATCGTCGGGGTAAAAGTAAAAAATCGCAGGCCAGGCGGTGTTGGCGTGAGGGTCCATGTCAGCGATCGGCTGTGGTGGTGTCGCAGTTTGCGTCAGCATTATTTCGGTCCAGCCCGAGCGTATTGTCGCCCAGCGCCAATCCTGCACGGCCGCTGGATTACTGACTACCCTGAAATCGAGGGCTTCGTGGTAGAACGCGAGACTTGTCTGGATGTCACTAACATTGAGCATCGGTATCATGTTTGTCAAAGCCATGGAGTATCCCCAGTGGATCCATTGGGCGTTCCCGGGGACGTTGTGCCCGGGATCGCGTTACCGACTAGTTTTCGCTCGGACATACCGGCGCCTTGCGGGTCTCGATGTATTGACGCACCAGCCCGGTCAGTCGGCGGCGGTCAAAACTGTGGTAGTGCCCCGGATGAACTTCGTCGGTTTTCAACTGCAGTAATCGTTCCATGCTGTCGAGGTACTCGGTGATGACCGAATCCTCCAGGTCGTCCAGCAATTGACCATCGTAGACCACGTCGCCGGAAAAAAACTGCCGGTTACGGGCATCGTACAGGCCGATCGAACCGGAGGAATGTCCGGGCAGGTGCATGACGTCAAACGCGCGGTCGCCGAGATCGATCACATCGCCGTGTTGCAGCGCCTGCGCCTGCGGGCAGGCTTTGACTTCGTAGTCGCAGGCGCTGAATCCCTGGTAGGGTAATGCCTCGAAGTCACTGTCGGGTACGAAACCTAACCCGGGAGCACTCAAAATCATGCGTTGGTCGCCGCTGCACAGGGCCTGGTGTTCGTTTTGATGAATAAAAACCTGGTCGAATTCGTGGCAGCCGCCACTGTGATCGAAGTGCACATGGCTGGCCACGACCTTGAGTGGTTTGTCGAGTAATTCAGCGAGGTAAAGTTTCAGGCTGGAAACACCGAGGCCGGTATCGATCAGCAGATCGGCATCACGACCCTTGATCAACCACAGGTTGGCACGATTTTCCCAGGTATAAAGAGGTTCGGTGATGCAGTACAGATCAGCGCGAATGCGCTGCGTTTCGAACCAGGGTTGTGGCACATTGTTCATCGTTGAAGCGATGGCCTGCGTCGCGGGGCGATGCTGTCTATCGCAGGCCGTGACGACCTCAGTCGTGCGTCAGTGGTTTGTCGGTAAACAGGTAATCCTTGAGCTCCTTATCGAAGGACGGGTCCTTACGCCGGATCCACTCGAGCACCATCGCGGCGTGCTCTTTTTCTTCGTCACGGTTATGCGCGAGGATGGATTTCAACACTTCGTCCTTGCAGGCGTCGACCCGCTGGTTATACCAGTCGACCGCTTCCAGTTCTTCCATCAGCGAAGTGATTGCCCGGTGCATGTCGCGGGTTTCGTCGGTCAATTCGTGAATGGGCTCGTGATAGCCTTCGTTTGCCATTTTTGTTTCCTCGATAATTACTTGAAATGGGTGCGGTCGTCTCCAACCACCGTCCACCGCAGACCTTGCCATATTATTCAGCGATTGCAAAGGTTCGCGTGCCCGGCGCTGATAGCAGAGGGCGTGTCGGGGTAGTCGCCCAAACACCACGACAGGACAACGTGATCGGCTTGTTATCGAAATATCTTCGCTGGCATCCTGGCGTCGGCGTCAAATTCAGGCAGCGGTCGAGTTGAAGCGGGCCTCGGCCTGCGCGAACAGCGTTCTGACGCGGTCGATGTCCCAGGGTTGTTCCTGCAGGGTTTCGTGATCCCATTCGCTGCGCGGTTCGTTCGGCGCGAAAAAATCACCGCCGTAGACGTGCAGCGCACAGGTCATCTTTGCGATTGGGTTCAATACCGAGTGGATGATGTTTTGTCCAAGCGTAGCGACGTCACCAACCCCGAGAGACTTCGCCCCGGCGGCCTCTATGCTGGATTCGTTGCGCCGCCAGTAGACGTTGTCCTCGCGGCCCGAGTAAATGCCGATGACAGCGTACATCTGATGGTTGTGCGGCATCAGGCTCATGCACGGTGCCCAGGCAAAGTTCAGGATGGTCAGCTCGGAGGAGCGGTGCAGGGGAACAATGCCGGCCTGCTTTGGTTCACCAAGCCCTGTCATTACGCTGGGACTGTCGGCGACAGCGGCAGCGACGACTTCACGCACCGCCTGTTGGCCTTCGGCCTGGGCAGCAATGCACTCTTCGATAAAACGCTCTTTGTCAAACACAGGCATGATCCCGGTCAAGTTGGCAGATTTTTACTAGATACACCTATCTTCGAGCAGGGGCAACGGGAAATGATATTCGCGCGATCCCGTATGAAGGCGGATTTCGGGCGTCAACGCAAACAGTCTTTGCCGATAAACTATTTTCTGGCCCCGAGTGTATGTCGCAGAGCTTCTTCGGGTACCGGCGTGGCGCTATGGTGGGCGATGTTTGCGATCTCGGCAAATAGTTTGGGCGCCATCGCCATCAGGGCTGCGTGAGCTTCATGGTCGGCGCTGACGCGTTGCAGTAAATCATGATCCACCCACTGCATAAGGCCCGATTCCATGCGGGCATAGATCAGGCCGCTACTGCGTTCGACGAAATTGATGCGCGGGATTTTGCGTGCGCAGTCAGCAAGGAAGCCGGTGTTTGCTTCGGGCTTCATGTCGGCTGCAGCCGGGTAGACCTCGCCCGGGTTAGTGGCCTCGATGTTGATCCGTGTGTAGCGCACGATGTCGAGCATGCATTTGAAATCGACGATGTACATTTCTTCGTTCAATCCGAAGGCGATCGTCCTGGGTGTTTGTCGATGAGCGACGCTGTTATCGAGAAACTCGTAGTAAACGATCTTGTCGCGGCGCAGCGCCCAGGTGAACAGCAGCACCGGAATGCCGTTAAACGCCTCGACGTTGTGATCGAGCAGGTCGTCCACCGCCTTGTAGCGGCCCACCTGCTTGCCGCGCAACCAGGCGCGCTCGACCGTGGCCGGCGGCGGCGTGACCATAAACAGCAGGTAGATCGTGTGACCGAAGCGGGTCAGCAAATTGCTGCCCTGTTCGCTGTCGCGACCCGGGGCGAAGCTGTCGAAGCGAAAGCGGTCGATCAGCAAATGCGAGATCTCGCCCCTGGCCGCTTTT
>JAJDOF010000063.1 GCA_022340305.1 Gammaproteobacteria bacterium | reverse complement strand
CAGGAATACGAACAGAAAAATGATGACGCCGGTACCCACGTTTTTACGAGTCTGCTTGTAGGGCTCGGCGAGATAATCGAGAAAAGCCACCAGGTCGTGAATGGTATTGTCGTACTCTGACTTGCTCATCGATCCCGGTTTTATTATTTCGAAACCGACAAGTATTTCGTGTTCACCACCATGCCCATCGGCCTCGCTGCGATATTTGGGAATTTGCAGGCCCTGCAATTCGGCCAATACATGCGGCATACCGACATTGGCGAAAACTCCGTTGTTCACTCCTAGCCCCTCACGACTATCGTCGATATAAAACCCGCGCAGATAGTTGTAGAGCCAGTTGACGCCACGCGAACGCGCGATCAGCGACAGGTCTGGCGGCGCGATTCCAAACGCCTCTTCGGCGTAGGCGGTCGACATCGTGATTTTCATCAGTTCGCCGACCTTGGTTCTGTCACCTTTCAGATCGGTGGTGAAGACCAGGTTGTCGAGCACCACATCGTCGGGGATTCCGAGGTCAGCGCCGACACGGTTATAGCGCGAATACTCCGCCGAATGGCAACTCATGCAATAGTTGACGAAGGTACGCGCACCTCGCTGCATCGCTGCCTTGTCGTTCCAGTCGATTTCGATCTTGTCATTCGGAAAGGTATACCCACCGGCTGCGCCCCAGCCCAGTGTCGGAACCATCAGGCAGGCGATCATAACCAGAACTTTTCTCATTATTGCACCCTCTCTGGAACCGGTTTGGTGACTTCGTTCTTGCTGATCCACCACAGCAGCACAAAAAATCCGAAATAGCCCACGCTGAATATTTGCGAAAACGTGGTGCGGATCGGCGATACCGGCAACGCACCGAGATAGCCCAGTCCCAGAAAGCTGACCACCAGCATAACCAGCAACCACTTGAAGGTCGTGGAACGGTAGCGCACCGATTTGACCTTGCCACGATCTATCCATGGCAACAGGAACAGAAAGATGATGGCGGAAAACATCGCGATGACGCCCAGCAACTTGTCGGGAATCGCGCGCAGGATCGCGTAGAACGGGGTGAAGTACCAGACCGGTGCGATGTGCTCCGGCGTCTTGAACTGGTTGGCCGGCACAAAATTAGCGTGTTCGAGGAAATATCCGCCCATCTCCGGCATGAAGAATACGACCACGCTGAACAATATCAGGAACACCACGACCCCGACCAGATCCTTGACCGAGTAATAGGGGTGGAACGGAATACCGTCGAGCGGAATACCGTTGGCATCCTTGTTCTTCTTGATCTCGACCCCGTCGGGGTTATTGGAACCCACTTCGTGCAGCGCGATGATGTGCATCACTACCAGCATCAGCAGCACAATCGGCACCGCCACCACGTGCAGCGCGAAGAAGCGATTCAGCGTCGCATCGGAGACGACGAAGTCACCGCGAATCCACAAGGTCAGATCGTCGCCGACGACAGGCACCGCACCGAATAGCGAAATAATGACCTGTGCACCCCAGTAGGACATCTGTCCCCAGGGTAACAAATAGCCCATGAAGGCCTCGGCCATCAACGCCAGGAAAATAAACATGCCGAACAGCCAGATCAGTTCGCGCGGCTTCTGGTAGGATCCATAGATCAGGGCACGGAACATGTGCAGGTAAACCACGATGAAAAACGCCGAGGCGCCGGTAGAATGCAGGTAGCGTATCAGCCAGCCCCAGTCAACATCGCGCATGATGTACTCGACCGAGCTGAATGCCAGATCACCGTCAGGCTTGTAGTGCATGGTCAGGAATATGCCGGTAACGATCTGAATCACCAGCACCAGCAGCGCCAGTGAGCCGAAAAAATACCAGAAATTGAAGTTTTTCGGGGCGTAATACTTCGACAGATGTTCTTCGAACATCTTGGTCAGCGGAAAGCGCGCGTCTATCCAACCGAGCAACCCGTTACTGTTGTTATTGTTTTCGCTCATTATGCTACCCCATCCTCGCCGATTCGGATTACTCCATCGCTGACATAATAATGCGGTGGTACAACCAGATTGAGTGGCGCCGGTACACCCTGGTAGACGCGGCCGGCAAAATCGAATTTGGAACCGTGACAGGGGCAAAAGAATCCCCCCTGGAAATCGGCGGTAATTTCACGCTGGTAAGTCGGCGAACAACCCAGGTGAGTACAGATGCCCACAATGATCAGGTACTCGGGCTTGCGCGAGCGGTACTCGTTGGTTGCATATTCCGGCTGAACACTATCTTTCGATTCCGGGTCACGCAATTGATCCTCCACCTTCGGCAGGGTCGCGAGCGCCGCTTTATCACGGCGAACCACCCAAACCGGTTTACCGCGCCACTTGACGATGATCTGCTGGCCCGGCTCGAGCTTGCTGATATCAGCCTGAACCGGCGCACCGGCAGTCCGCGCACGCGCGCTCGGACTCCAGCTGCCAAGAAATGGCACGGCCACGGCGGCGGTACCGACGGCTCCCACAACTACCGTTGCCGCGGTCAAAAATCGCCGACGATTATTATCTGCGTCATCTGAAGACATTCGAATTCTTCCCCGAGTGAAAGGTTTGGAGCCACGCGATAAAAAGCCCTTATCACGGACGTAAAAACGGCCGCTAGCATAGCTTACTTTGACATTTGCGTCGAGAGCTTAACGCACATAAATCAACCATTTGGCAGGCATTTCAAAAATTTATTCAAAGAGCGTCAGACCGGATTCGGAATATCGATAAATTGCTGTTGCACTGCGAAGCGGCTGGCTATCTCAAGGCCGAGCGCCTGTACACCATAACGCTCGGTCGCATGATGCCCGGCAGCAATATAGTGGATACCCATTTCCCGTGCCAGGTGAAATGTTGGCTCCGAAACCTCGCCACTGACAAAGGCATCAACCCCGGCTGCGGCGGCCGCCTCGATGAAATCCTGCGCCGCACCGGTACACCAGGCGATACGCTCGATGGCGTGGTCACCACCGCTGATCACCAGGGCTCGCGTATCGAGCCGGGCTTCGATTTGCCGCGACAAATCCTCGAGGCTCAGGCGCCCGGGCAGGCTCCCCTCGAATAACAGACCCTGCTCACCACCACTGCGCGCGAGCCGCCAGCCCATGCGTTGTGCCAGTTGCACGTTGTTGCCGACCTCGGGATGCGCATCCAGCGGCAGGTGATATGCCAGCAGGTTGATATTGTTGCGAATCAGGCTCGCAATGCGTCTGCCCTTGATTCCGCTGATGGGCTGCGCCTCGCCCTTCCAGAAATAACCGTGGTGCACGAGTAGCGTGTCGGCCCCGGCATCGATGGCAGCCTCGATCAGGGCCTGGCTGGCGGTCACCCCGCAGACGATATGCTCGACCACCGGGTTCGCTTCAACCTGCAGCCCGTTTGGGCAATAGTCATTAAAATCATCGACTTTGAGGTAGTCGTTACAGAAATCGCAGAGTTGTTTTAATTGCATTGCAGATCATCCCGAGCTTGAGCCGCTATGATACTATCGTGTGATGAAACTTTTCAAAGCTGTCGGCTTTTTATTTCAGTTTGGATTGATCGGCCTGGCACTGGCAGTGATTTACCTGATCTCGGCCAGCGAGCGCGACCAGTCCGAGATCCTGGCATTCTTGCGCGGCAGCGAGGAGCGCACCCCGGTCCAGGTCGAGGCCGGCCCGGCAGCTTTTTCCTATGCCGACGCGGTCAGTCTTTCGGCGCCCTCGGTGGTTACCATTTATACGATGAAAACCGTCACCGACAAGTCTCACCCGCTGCTCGAAGATCCGGTATTCGGCCAGTTTTTCGGTGATCAGTTGCAGCGCCGCGAACGCAGTCACAGCGAGACAAACCTCGGCTCCGGTGTGATCATCGGTGAAGAAGGGTACATCCTGACCAATCAGCACGTCATCGACGGTGCTGACGAAATCCTGATATCGCTGGCGGATGGGCGGGGTAGCCAGGCGGTGCTCATCGGCGAGGACAAAGACACCGATATCGCCATATTACAGGTTCCGATCACCGGGCTTGCCGGCATCCGTGTCGCCGATATGCCGATGATTCGCGTCGGTGATGTGGTGTTGGCCATCGGCAATCCACTCAACGTTGGCCAAACCGTCACCATGGGCATCGTCAGTGCGACCGGCCGGGATCGCATAGGGCTCAACACCTTCGAAAACTTCATCCAGACCGATGCCGCCATCAACCCGGGTAATTCCGGTGGAGCGTTGATCAATGCCCGTGGTGAACTCATCGGCATCAACACGGCCATCTTCAGTCAGACCGTCGGAGCCCAGGGAATCGGCTTCGCGATACCGATATCGCTGGCACTGGACATCATGCAGCAAATTATTGAATCCGAATCCGGTGAAGTCACGCGCGGCTGGCTCGGGGTCGAAGGCACTGAAATCAGCGCACGTGCGGCGCTTGCGACCGGCGACCCGGGCATCAAGGGCGCACTGATCGTCGGTGTCTTTATCGATAGCCCCGCCGACATGGCCGGGATTCGCGCCGGCGATATCGTCGTTGCCGTCGATGCCGCGCCGGTGCTCGGCATTCGCGACCTGCTCGATAAAATCACCCTGCACAAACCCGGTGAACCGGTACAGGTCACCATCTATCGCGGGCCCGAAAAATTGATGCTCGATATGAAAGTAACCCAACGCCCGTAATAACGGGGCCGCGCTAAACCCTGCTCGCCAACTTAACGTCATCCCCGCGCAAGCGGGGATCTTGTAGAACACCTGCAGTGGTCGGCACCATTAAATTCATTCCGTTACGTCGGACCGTAGCGCAAACGTAATTGGTGAAATTCCTTCGATTTGTTTTTAGAGCCGTTGCAAGGTCCCCGCTTGCGCGGGGATGACATTTAACTTACGCGCAGGGTTTGGTGGGAATTATAAAAAACGGCGATCCAGTCGGATCGCCGTCTCGAACCTTAAAATCAACTCTATTTAGTCTTCGAGTTCCGCCTCTTCGAACACGATGTCCGGCACCTGCAGAATTCCCTTGAACTTCACCAGTGTTCCGGGTTCCACCAGATCCAGGAATTGCTGGCTTGAGACCGGAATCTCATCGATATCTTCGAAAACCAGGCCACTCGTGTCTACAACAATTCCAAGTACTGTGACTTGCGCGCCCACTTTAGCATCCACCGCCGCTTGCAGAAACGCATCCGTATCACCCGGTTTGCTATCGATGCGGGTCGCAAGCACGGTGTTGTTGGGACCCTCGATACCGCGCACACGGATATGCCCCCCGGTAGCAGGGACTGGGTCGCCATCGGTTTCCGAGTTCGTCGTGATAACAATACCGGGAAGACCTGCGAGCGTGAACGAGTTGCCGTTCACGGACAAAACGTCGGACTCAAGTTTCACGTTACGGCGGAAGGAAATCTTGGCCGCGGTAAGGGCGCCGTTGGCAAAGCTTCCCTCGACCTCGACCTTGGCGCCTACCGCGAGATCGGTGACTGAGAAGTCCTCGGGCAGAATACGCGTGCTGCCGGTCGTCAAGACCTCCCGTTCGCCGATCTTGAAACCATCCGCAGACAACGCGGTGATAAAGCCCTCGACTTCGACGTAGGCATCGGCCGAGATCGCGCCCGCACCCTCGGCTTCGAGTTCCACTTTGGTTGCGGTGAGCGCATCCCTGGTGGCGCCACAGGCCCCTGCGCCCTTCACCTCGACGAACTGGCCGACAGCAGGCATATTGCCAGGAATATTATTATCGATCAGCGCAGTGTTGAAATTCACGTCGAGCGCGTTAATGGTGAGCATTTGAGAACCGTTGTCGACCATGTCCACGAAACCCTTGACCTCGACTTCCGTTGACGTCTTAATTTCCACGAACGACGCCTGGATCCGCTCCTGATCATCGGGCAGACCGCTGACCTCGACGATATCACCGGCCAAAATCGAATCGATCGAGCCATTGTCTACAATCGTCGTCGCATCCAGGATTACCGTCTGGCCGAGTACGCGCAGGGTTCTGATGCCATCAACTGTCGCCGGCGCATCACATACCGGACCTTCGAGGTTGTCCCGATACTCCACCGCAGTCGCCGTGCCGGTGTTAGCGCTGAAGTCTCCAAGGACCTTAACCACCATGCCCTGCTTGATGCCGCCGTGCTCGGATCCGTCACCCGGGTTACCATCGAGAGTCACGGATGCGCCCGAGTCATCGACATGGCGGCCGTTGACGAGGATGCTGCCGAAGCCGAGCACGGTGCCGTAACTGATTCCAGTGCCGCCGATGCCACTGACGAGTATCGATGCAACCGTGCCACCGCCGCAGGAACTGAGCACTGCGACGCTGGTCAGTATCGAGCCGAGAATCGTGAACCATCTAACCGGTTTGTGTCTGCTATTTTTCATTTTTCAACTTCCTGATTTTCATCGCTCGACTCATGATAGAACACGCTGACGCTGAGTTCTGTGGCCGAATCGTCATCTGTTTCATGCTGGGACAGGTAGAGATCGATTTCTTCGAGGAAAGCCTGTCCCTTGCGTTGCAAAAATTGTTTGATTTGCGGGATTGAAGCGCGTGCTACCCGGGGATTCGAGGCTTTGCGCTGAAAGCGCAGCGCCTCTTCGTCCGCGGTCAGGTTGTAGTCGATGGTTTCGACGAGCTGACTGGTGTCGTTACCCAGAATCGTCAGTTTTTCGACCGGGTCATTCGACGGCAGGTAAGCGTGGCTCATCAACCTGACCTTGCCGTCGTCGGTAAACTTGATGTTGCCCGCATTTAGCAACACTTTCTGCATCGCCGCTACCGGCATATCGCCGCTATAGAATTTGACGAGTTCGCTGAATGAATCGCTGCCGTCGTATTCCAGGTCGCGCGGTACGCCATCCTTGCGCAGGTAACGCGAATCATTGATCCACCCGCCGAGTACCCTGATGGCCCGGTTGTACTGGCGGCCGTCCGACGCGCCCTGCCCCAGGTCAAGTTCCGCCAGCTTCTTCACTTCCTTGCGGTTGAGGCCGGTGAGTATGGCGACGTTGGAAACCGTCTGTTTTTTCCCGGTCGGGGTAAAATCCCGATAAGCAACATCGACGAAAGCCTTACGCGCCACCTGGTCAAATTCACCGTAAGCCATACCGTTGCGCAGCAGGGTTCGAGCTAACGCCAGCAGTATTTTCCTCAGTGATATTCTCAGTATTGCTTGCATATCG
The DNA here is from genome assembly GCA_022340305.1 of Gammaproteobacteria bacterium. Classification (GTDB taxonomy): domain Bacteria; phylum Pseudomonadota; class Gammaproteobacteria. The sequence continues at coordinate 53,770 of JAJDOF010000063.1, read as the reverse complement.
TCCGCTTAAAGTCCCGGGGCATCCATTTCAGCACAGGGGACACAGGTTAACTAGTCCTCGAACTGCGCCCTGATGAAAAGCGCGTTACTGTCCGAGTCCCTGGTCTCGATAATAATTCCGGGTTCGAGCGTATCGAAGTGGGACCTGCACGCCAGGTACGGCTGCGGGCATAAGTATCGATTCGCATGCCAGCTTTATCATCTCATCCTTTGGGATTATATTCCCATATGAAATTAAAGTCGTTAAAAAAGCGCGCAAACTGTGAACTGCGCGCCACATATCGTGGGATTATGTTCCCAAATAATCAAAAAAGCAAACCCCCCCAAGTAATCATCCACTTTCAGCAAGATTCAGTTAAACAGCTTGAACAATTTGTTGCTGCGGTCATGTATCAATTGCGCCGTATCCGCGTGCCCGGCATCGGCCGCAATTTGAAACGCGTTCAAATCTTCCCTGTTACGCAATTGCAGGTCAGCACCCGAGGCGATGAGTCTCTCTATCACGCCGTTCTGCGCACTCGCCGCGGCCAGCATCAAGGCGGTATTGCCGAGGTTGTTTTTGGCGTTCACATCGATCGGCTGCGCCAGCAAAAACTCGACGATTTCAGGGTTCTCGGCGAGCACCGCCAGCATCAGCAAGCTATTGCCCGCGGTGGAGCGCTGCACCAGGCTGGCACCCTTTTCCGCTAACATGCGGAATATCTTGAAATGGCTCCCGGCGACCGCCTGAGAAATCGCGCTGCGCCCGTTTTTGTCCTGCTTATCCAGGTCGACCTTCCCCGAACTGGCGAGTTTTGCGGTTGTCTTCTCGAGCCCCAGGTCCGCGCTATGCCACAACACCGAACGTCCACTCGCGTCTGTCTCATCGAGCCTGCTGTCAAGCGGGACCAGCTCGCTGGCAAGCTTGTCGAGTTTTTTCTGCACCACTAAAACCAGCACCCGGTGGATACCCGCGTAGTCACCACCTGCGGCTAACAGCAGCCGCGCAACGTCTGCCTGGCTGGTCCGAATCGCCACTTCCAGCGGCGTGACGCCGTTTCGAGTCTCGATCGATGGATCAGCTCGACGATCGATTAACACCTTGACGCATTGCAGGCACTTCGATTCGACCGCGAGGTACAGGGCGGATTGCTGGTTATCGTTAACCGTGTTCGGATCGGCGCCGCGCCCCAGCAACTGGCGCAGGCGATCAACATCGCCCTTGCGCGCCGCAACCAGCAGAGCGCTATTGCCCTCGGGATCGGTAGCGGCAAGATTGGGGCCTTGCGCAATCAATTCATTGACGATCTGGATTTCGCCGAGTTGTATGGCGATGTTGAGCAGGGGCCAGCCTTTGTAACGAGCTCCACTTTTATTCACCGCCGATTTGAATTCGGGCAGGCTCATGGCCGCCACCACCTGGCTGGTATCACTGGGTTTGGCCCCGTAGCGGCCAAGCAAAGCCCTGCCCTGTGCATCGTCGACGATGATAGCGATATCGATTGCAGACTGATTTTTGTTATTCGTCAAGCCCGGAATTGCGCCCCGTTCGAGCAGCAATTCAGCGACATCGGCGTGCCTGTTTTTGACCGCCAGCATCAGCGCGGTATTGCCCAGCGCATCGCGTTGATCGATATCCACCTGGTTGTCGAGCAAGGAGTTGACGATGCTCCTGTAACCACGACTGCTGGCCAGATGCAGCGGCAGATCGCCGCCGGCATTGGCCTGCCCCGGGTAGCGCACCGCGGGAATCAGCCTGTCCGCCAGCTGCGGCCAGCCCGCCGACAATGCGGCCATCACCGTGGTGTTCCCCTGCGCATCGGTCAGGTCGAGGTTGGCACCCTGGGAGATCAGCGTGTCGATCAGTGCCCCGTCATTGTGTTGAATCGCGTTGAAAACTTCCGCCTTGCCGACATCGAGACGCGCGCCGGCGAGCGCATCATTCAGTTCCTCAAGCCTCGCGGCGGCACGCTCATGACCCTGGGCAGCCGCCATTTGATACCATTTGCGCGCCTCCGCCGCCGCTGCGGGATCACGCGTTTTCTCGGACAGCAGAGCGAACGCGTACTGCGCCTGCGCATGTCCCGCAAGCGCGGCCTTGTAGTAAAGTTCATGGGATTTGCTCAGGTCCCGCTCGATACCTTTGCCGCTTCGATAAAGACCGGCCAAACGGAACTGCGCCTCCTGGCTACCCTTTTGCGCCAAAGTCTGCAGGCGACTGACCGCTTCGGGATAGTTGCGCAGTCGCACCAGCTTATCAATCTCGCCGAGCGCAACATCGTCATTGCTCGCAGCGGGTGCGGATAGAATCAGGCACAGGAAAAACAGCAGATAATGTTTCATAATGATTGCGCTTCCAAGGCTAGGCCGTGCCATACCGGGTGTCAACCTCTATACCCATCTGCCGCAGAAATCCAGTCGGCAGTATGCCACCGGCGCTGACGATAACCGCCTCGTTTGCTATTTTTATCGCCTCTCCCTTCTGCTCGAGTAAAACCTCCTGTGGAGAAATGCTGGTTACGTTCGAGGACAGGTAGAGTTTTAGCTTGCCTGCCTCCGCGAAAGCCTCGATGCGTTCCCTGTTCTTTGCCTTCGCACGCGAAAAGGTATCGCTGCGGTACGAGACCGAGACAGCCCCACCGGCCTCGGCGATCGCGAGCGCTGCTTCCAGCGCGCTATCGCCTCCACCGACGATCAATACCTGCTGTCCGACATATTGCTCGGGGTCGGTTAGTTGATAGACCACCTTGGACTGATCCTCACCGGGTACCCCCAGTTTACGTGGTGTTCCACGCCTGCCAATCGCGAGCAACACCGTATCGGTGGAGTAGGTGCCACCGCTGCTGGCAATCGCATACCCCGGATCCAGGGCGCTGATATCGGCAACCAGCTCACCATAGTGGATTTTGATTCCGGATTTTGCCTCTGTTTGCTGCCAGAACTCGAGTAACTCTTCCTTGCTGGTTTCCTCGAAATGCATTTTCCCCACCAGCGGCAACTCGACCGGCTGGGTCATGACGATCTTGCCACGCGGGTATTTGAAGACGGTGCCGCCGAGCGAATCCTGGTCGATCGTCAGGTATTTCAGGCCGAGTTCTTTCGCCTGCAGGGTTGCAGCGATACCCGCGGGACCCGCGCCCACGATTACGACCTGGTAATCGTGCCGGCTTGATTTCGGCAATTTCCGCGCAAGCGCCTGCGTCGCCTTCTTACCCTGCTCTATCGCGTTTCGAATCAAGCCCATGCCGCCCAGCTCACCCGCGATGTAGATGCCGGGAACGTTAGTCTCGAAATTATCGTCAACCTGCGGTATGTCGACACCCCGGTTCGCGGTGCCAAATACGAGAGTTATCGCGCCCACCGGGCAAACCGTCTTGCAGGCGCCGTGCCCGATACAGTTCGCCGCCTCGAGCAATTCGGCCTTGCCGTGGTAGATTCCGAGCACTCGGTGACCCAGTTGTTGTGGACAGATATACACGCAGGACTTGCAACCGATGCATTTATTGCGATCAATCACCGGGTGCAGTGAAGCCGGCTCCGCCAGGCCTGACTCAATTGCCTGCAGTCGGGCGGCCTCGCTGATGCGTTGAGTGCGGTGCTGCCAGAAGAGGTAGAGCGCCAAAAGCGACAACACGGGCAGCATTGATAACCAGTAATACAGGGTCATTTCGAAGAACTTCTAAATGAAGAGAATTGACCTTGATAAAAGCAGCAAAGCCTTATTTTAAAAAGGGAAATATTTCGCAATGCCGAGGAATAAACCTCAAAAGTGACTTAATATGTAACCCTATTGCTATCCTTAATTGAGCGACAGCTTGTACCCGGATGGCTACAGGCACGATAATAAACGTTTTACAAAGGAATCATAGGACAATAATGCCAAAGACGCTCTCCATCGTACTCGTCAAGACCACCTGGACTATCTGGTATATTTCGATCTTGCTGATGCTGGCCGTGGGCTGGGCCTCTCGCGACCGCCAATACCTCGTGGCCGAGACCGGGATCGGCTACTGGTTGGGAATCATCGGCGGCTCGTTGATGTTACTGTTGCTGGCGTACCCGGCGCGGAAGAGATTTCGCCGCTGGAAGTCGATTGGCTCGGTCGCATCGTGGTTTCGAATCCACATGATTCTCGGCGTGGTCGGTCCGTTGCTGATCGTATTTCACTCGGGTTTCAGGCTCGGGTCATTCAACAGCAGCGTCGCTTTTTTCAGCATGCTGATCGTAGCGATCAGTGGACTGGTTGGACGTTCCCTGTATCAGCGCATCCATCATGGGCTCTACGGGAGTAAGCTGCGTTTCGAGGAGTTTCATTCGAATGTTGATCTGTCAGGGCTGCTGGTGAACGGATCAAGGGCGATCGATGCTGCCATCGTCAAGGAATTCAACGATGTCGAAACAAGCCTGTCTAACCTCCACACGGGCGTTAACCGCTCGATCTTCTTTTATATGCGAATGAAATCGCGTATCTGGAAGCTATATCGCAATATCAATAAAACCGCCCTGAATAAGCAGGCGAAAAGGCAGATTTACATCAGATTGAGGGATTTACGCTCAATCTGCCGGCTGGGGATCAATGAAGTTCTGTTCTCTTACTGGCACGTCTTGCACCTGCCGTTGTTTATCCTGCTAATCCTGTCGGGTCTCATCCACGTCTTCGTGGTGCATTTCTACTGATGAGAGCCCTGTTTGCGCTGATCCTGCTATTCACCGTCCTGGGCAACAACGAGGCGATGGCGGTGGAAGTCGAGAAATTCCTGATGCCGGGAGAGCTGATTTCAGGCCATGAAGAGTACGAGTCTGAGTGTACCCGCTGCCACGTGCGCCTGCGCGATACGACCCAGAGGCAACTTTGCCTCGACTGCCATGAACTGGTCGCTGATGATATCGGCAAAAAAATGGGTTTCCACGGCATGGACCGCAGCGCGTCGAACCTGGAATGCAAAACCTGTCATGCCGATCATCGCGGACGCGATGCCAGCATAGTCTCGCTGGACCAGGATAATTTCGATCATCGCTTAACCGATTTCGAGCTGATTGGCCGGCATACCCAGGTCGAGTGCGGCGCTTGTCACAGCGCGGAAACCAAGTTCCGGGAAACCGAAATGGCATGCTATGCCTGCCACTCCGAGGACGATGCGCACGACGGCAAACTGGGTAAAAAGTGCGACCAGTGCCACTCACCGAATGAATGGGGCAAAACCGGATTCGATCACGACAAAACCGATTTCAAACTTAAGTTTTCCCACAAAGAGGTGCCCTGCAGCGCCTGCCACATCGAGGGCAAATACAAGGACACGCCAAAACAGTGCGTCAGTTGTCACGCGATACGAGACGTCCACGCGAATCGCTTCGGTAATAAATGCGAGCAATGTCATCAGCCGAAAAAATGGGACCAGGTGACCTTCGACCACGACCGTGATACCGATTACCCGCTACGTGGCGGGCATCTCGGGCAATCGTGCAATGCCTGCCATGCAATCGGTTACAACGCGGAAAAACCTGACAAAGGCGTCCGCAGCTGTTTCAGCTGCCACCGCGACGATGATATTCACAAGGGATCGAATGGCGAAAAGTGCCGCGACTGTCACGAGGTCAGGGGTTGGCACCTGACGCAGTTCGACCATGACACCAAGACCAGTTTTCCGCTGCGCGGTGGTCATGCTGACCTGGAATGCGAGGCCTGCCATATCGCTGGCGCCGAAGACCGAAAGCTGGATACCGACTGCGATAACTGCCACCGGCAGGACGACGTTCATGAGCGTGCCCTCGGCGAAAATTGCGCGCAATGCCACAACGACGCGGCCTGGCAGACCAGGGTCCGTTTCGACCACGATCTGGCTGCTTTTCCGCTCATTGGGCAACATGCTGCACTCGGTTGCGAGGCTTGCCACGCCTCCTCTGTATTCACCGAAACCGAATCAGAATGCATCGACTGTCATCGTAACGACGACGTCCATAAACGCAGCCTGGGCGAGGAATGCGCGCAATGCCACAACCCGAACGACTGGCTGATCTGGCGTTTCGATCACGATGATACGAAATTCAGGCTCAGGCACACACATTCCGAGATCCACTGCGATAGTTGCCACAACAAACCCCTGGACAGCTACGTTGGCGCCGACTGGCGATGCATCGATTGCCATCGGCGTGATGACGTGCACGAGGGTAAATTCGGCGCTCGTTGTAACAAATGCCATAGTGAAAAGAGTTTCAGCTCACCAGAAATTCAACCATGAAGCCTGAATCTACAAACACGCGACATTCCGCAGTGCGCAGCCTGGTCTGGCGCTGCCTGCTGGTGGGGTTATTCGGCCTGATGACGGCGAGCGCTTGCCAGGCGCTCGAATTCGGCGCCGATTTCAGCCACGATCAAACCGGCTTCCCATTGGATTTCAAACACGCCACGCTGCGATGCGAAGCCTGCCACGTAGAGGCAATATTTGCCGGTACACCCCGCAGGTGTGACCAATGTCATTCGACTACAGGGCTGATCAGGGCCAGCGCCGCCTCCAGCCAGCACATTCGAATAACGGGCGACTGCGAGTACTGCCATCAGCCGAACTCGTGGCTCTCCGTTACCCGGGTCGACCACTATGCCGTCGCCGGTCCCTGCCAGAGCTGCCACAATGGCGTGACTGCAACCGGTAAAACTCCGGACCATGTCGTCAGCAGCAATGTATGCGACGACTGCCATCGCACCTTCATCTGGGCGGGCGCCGTTTACGACCATACCAACATCACTGACAGCTGCATCACCTGCCACAATGGCGTCGTCGCCATCGGCAAGAACCCGACCCACATCCTGACTACCAATTTCTGCGAAGACTGCCACAACACGTTTAACTTCGCACCGGTGGTGCGAGTGGATCATAACGATGTCATTGGCAGTTGCTCCAGCTGCCACAACGGGGTGATTGCAACCGGTAAAAATCCGGGGCACCTCATTACCGTTGATGATTGCCTGGTTTGCCATAACACCTCGGCATGGCTGCCTGCCACTACTCCCTAAAACACCAGCTGCTAATGAACCGGCCCATGCAAATTTTAGCGACCCTCATTCCTGGAGATGGTCATGCATGCATGAGTCTGCTTCGATATTGCTCTGGCAGATGGCCCCTGTTTGTCATCTGGCTGGCACTGTGCTCCACGGCATCAGCCGCGAGCTTCGTGTTCCTGAATGTCGAGGGAGTTTTCAACAACCCTCCGAGCGCTTCAGCGATCCAGCCCTACGCTATCGTACTCTCCTCCAGTAGCCGTCGTTTTATCGCCTTGCCGCCGGACGGCAGGCCACTGCTACAGGAATATTTTATCTACCAGACCCGGGTCAGCGTAGAAGACCAGACTTACTACCGGCTGGCGCTGGGGAATTTCAGCAGCGAGAAAACGGCGCAAATACAACTTCAGCGATTACAGAAATCCTTCGCCGAAGCGTGGATCTACCGACGCAATCCCGATGAGGAAAAACAGCTGGCGAAATTTCTCGGTCAGGCCAGGGCGCCGATCGCGGATGTGCCTGCCCCGGTTAGAGCGCCCGCTGCGCCAGTTGCCGTGGGCTCGTCCGAACCCCCTGCACTGCTGGAGCAGGCCCGCCAGGAATTCATCGACGGAAATTTCGCGCGCGTCATCGCGATTACGGACAGGATCTCCGAAACCGGGGACCTGATCCAGGTGCGGGAAGCGCTGGAGCTGGCGGGAATTACGCGCGAGCGCCAACGTAAGTTTGCGCAGGCTATTGTGCTCTACGAGGCGTTGCTGGACACAGAACCGGAGCCCGAAACCCGGTCACGCATCGAAAGTCGGCTCGAGGGCATTCGCACGATGAGCCTGACGCCGAAAACCAGAATCGCGAACGATACCGGACGCAGCGAACGCAGCCCCTGGAGTTCTCGGGGAATGTTGATGCAATTCTACCAGGACGACATGATCGACAATCCCGGCCAGGACCTGACTTCAGTCAACCGTGTGCTGGTAACCGACCTGAATCTGTTTGTGCAGCACAGAACCGATACCGACAAGCTCGAACTGCGTCTCGACGCTGGCCTCGTCAATGACTTTATCGACGACGACAGCGAATCCCGTATCTCGACCGCCAGCATCGAATACGCGCGCGATGATTTCCGCCTTGTCGGCGGGCGCCAGCGTCGCACCCTGACCGGGGTTTACGGCGGTTTTGACGGCATCAGCTTTACCGATTTATCCCATTCCGGCTTCCAGCTCGCTGCTGCTTACGGCTACGTGGCGCAATCTTCCTTTTCCGACTTCAACAGTGACCAGCCTTTCATCGGCGCCAATTTGAATCTGGCGCCCTATTCCTGGCTCGACACCTCTTTTTTCCTGATCCACCAGGAGGTCTCGGGACTGACCGACCGCGATTCCGTGGGCAGTGAAATCCGCTACCATAACGACGGCAGTTTCGTCTATGGCTTTATCGACTACGACCTCTTCTATCAAGAGCTGAACAACCTGTCGCTGAATACAAACTTCCAGCTGGCCGGCGACTGGACACTGAATCTGAGCCTGTCGTTGGGCTATTCGCCCACGCTGTCGACCCTGAACTCGTTGCAGGGACAGACAGTAGCAACGATAGATGAACTCAAGGACATATTTAGCGATGATGAGATCTATCAGCTCGCCCAGGACCGCAGCAGCCGAAGCCAGAACCTTTTTGCCGGCGCCAGCTACCGTTTCGATGCGACCCGACACCTGTACTTCTACCTGTCGGCCCTGAAGCTGGAAGCGACCGAGGCCTCCGGTGGAGTCGAAGACATTCCGTCTTCCGATTACCTGCAACTCTCGGTTGATTATTCGTTTCAGGGACTCTTGACTGCTCGCGATTACGCGACCCTGGGTGGTGGGATATCGAGTTCACCTACGGGCGACATCCTGTCGGTTCGTGCCCGTAGCCGTTTCGGGGATAGCCACGGAATAAGCTACGATCCGCGGATACAGCTGGACCTTAGAACGGACAAGAGAGATGGAAACGATCAATTCATCCTGAAGCCGTCATTCAAGGTTACTTATCGCAGCAGTAACAGGCTTAGCTTCGAAGGCATTTTCGGTATCGAGTACTCGGACCTGAACCTGCCGGAACTGGAGGAACAGTACACCTATTCGCTTTACCTGGGTTACTACTACTCTATTTTTTAGATCGCGCGACCCGGGCAATTTACCGCCTGTGTGGCCCCCCCGATCCGCAACGCGGATCGGGTCACTTGATACGATATTCGGCGGAACGCGCGTGCGCCACCAGGCCTTCGCCACGCGCCAGTTTCGAGGCCACTTTGCCGAGTTCGGAAGCGCCACTGGCGGAACAACCGATCAGACTGGAACGCTTCTGAAAATCGTAGACCCCGAGCGGTGACGAAAAACGCGCACTGCGTGACGTCGGCAGCACGTGATTGGGTCCTGCGCAGTAATCGCCCAACGCCTCTGCGGTATAACGGCCAAGAAAAATAGCGCCCGCATGGCGAATCGATCTGGCCACCTGTCGCGCGTTTTCCACGGAAAGCTCGAGATGTTCGGGCGCGATCCTGTTGGCAACCTCGACCGCATCGTCCAGGTCCCGAACCTTGATCAACGCACCACGCGTACTCATCGACTGTTCGATAATCTGCCGGCGCGGCATTTCCTCGATCAGACGCGCGCTACTGTCTGCCACCCGGTCAAGAAATTCGGCATCGGGTGACAATAAAATCGCCTGAGCATCTTCATCGTGCTCGGCTTGCGAAAATAAATCCATCGCGATCCAGTCCGGATCAGTGGCGCCGTCGCAAATCACCAGGATCTCGGAAGGCCCGGCAATCATATCGATGCCAACGGTGCCAAACACCATGCGCTTGGCCGTGGCGACGTAGATATTGCCAGGGCCAACAATCTTATCGACTGCGGGTATGGTTTCGGTGCCGTAGGCAAGGGCCGCCACAGCCTGCGCACCACCAATACAAAAAACCCGATCGACACCGGCGATATGCGCGGCCGCCAGCACCAGCTCATTGACCACAGCTTGCGGTGTCGGCACCACCATGATCAGTTCGCCCACGCCCGCGACAACTGCCGGGATAGCGTTCATCAGCACCGAGGAGGGATATGCGGCCTTACCGCCGGGTACGTATAACCCTACCCGGTCGAGCGCACTGATCTGTTGGCCGAGCAAGCTACCGTCCGCCTCGGTGTATTCGAAGGATTCAAGCTTCTGGCGCTCGGCATAGGCTCGAATCCGCAGGGCAGCCTGCGACAGCGCATCGCGCTCGGCACTGGCGAGCGATTCGAATGCCCGCTGCAGTCGTTGCGCCGACATTTCAAGCTCGCTAACCGCAGCGACGTCAAGCTGATCAAAGCGCCGGCTGTATTCGAGCAGGGCCTGGTCACCATTTTTGCGAACGGCGTGGAGGATTTCGCTGACCGTTGCAATAACCGCATCGTCCAATACCGAATCCCAGGCGAGCAGCCGCTGCAGCTCATCGTCGAAATTATCGTCACAACTATCGAGGCGATTGATTTTCATGTCACTCGACAGCCCTTTCGATGCGCTCTACCACATCGCGGATCGCCCTGTTTTTCATCTTTAACGCGGCGCGATTAACGATCAGGCGTGAACTGATATCCATGATGGTTTCAAGAGGCGTCAGGCCGTTTGCCTTGAGTGTATTGCCGGTCTGCACGAGATCCACAATGATGTCGGCGAGGCCAACCACGGGCGCGAGCTCCATCGAGCCGTAGAGCTTGATCAACTCCACCTGGCGACCCTGCTCGAGGAAAAACCGGCGCGTGATCTGCGGGTACTTGGTGGCGACTTTGAGTCGTGTGCGCGGCAATGGCCGCCCGGCAAACCCGGCGGTCATCATCTTGCAGGGTGCAATTTTCAAATCGACACGCTCATAAAGCCCTTCACCACCGTGCTCGGCAAGCACGTCCTTGCCGGCAATCCCGAGGTCTGCGGCCCCGTATTGAACATAGGTCGGTACGTCGGCGGAGCGTATCAATACCAGCTCAATGCCGGCCACATTGGTGGCAAACACCAGCTTGCGACTGCTCGACAGGTCATCCACAGGCTCGATGCCGGCACGCGCCAGTAACGGCAGGGTTTCGTCGAGAATTCGGCCCTTGGCCAGGGCAATGGTTAACGCGGAGGACATGGCAGGTTAGTGCTCTTTCAAGGTGATATTGTCCGGTTCACCTAGTTGGGAACGCGCTGAATCTGGGCACCAAGACCGGCGAGCTTCTCTTCGATGTGATCATAGCCACGGTCGATATGGTATATCCGATCGACCACGGTCTCGCCTTTCGCCACCAGTCCAGCGAGAATCAGGCTCGCCGAGGCGCGTAGATCGGTGGCCATGACCGGAGCGCCATTGAGTATTTCCACGCCGTGGATAATGGCGGTATTGCCTTCGAGCTGGACGTTGGCGCCGAGGCGTACAAATTCCTGGATGTGCATGAAACGGTTTTCAAACACTGTCTCGGTGACCGATCCGGTACCAACGGCAATCGAATTCAGTGCACAAAACTGCGCCTGCATATCGGTGGGGAATCCAGGGTAAGGCGCCGTACGAATATTGACAGCCCGCGGTTTGCGGCCCTCCATATCGAGCTCGATCCAGTCGTCACCGATATCGACTATCGCCCCGGCTTCTTCCAGCTTGGCCAGCACCGCGTCAAGCAGGCTCGGGTCGGTGCGCTTGACCAGTACCTTGCCACCCGTAATTGCCGCAGCCACCAGGTAGGTGCCGGTTTCGATGCGATCCGGTAACACCGAGTAATCACAACCACGCAAATTGTCGACGCCGTGGATCGTAATCCGATCAGTACCGGCGTCAACGATATTACCACCCATCGCATTGATGAAATCGGCGAGATCGACCACTTCAGGTTCGCGCGCCGCATTTTCGATGACGGTGGTGCCCTTCGCCAGGCTCGCCGCCATCATCAGATTCTCGGTTCCGGTAACAGTGACCTGCTCCATGACGATGCGCGCACCCTTCAACCGGTCGCACTTCGCCTTGATATACCCCTGCTCCACCTCGATGTGTGCGCCCATGGCCTCGAGACCGCTGAGATGCATATCGACCGGCCGCGCGCCAATGGCACAACCTCCGGGCAGTGAAACATCGGCCTCGCCATAACGCGCGAGTAATGGGCCGAGCACCAAAATCGAAGCGCGCATGGTTTTCACCAGCTCATAGGGAGCGAAGGTATTCTCCAGCGTAGTCGGGTCGATCTCGATGCTCATTTTCTCGCCGATGGTCAGGGAAACGCCCATGCGGCCAAGTAATTCCATCGTGGTGGTGACATCGTGTAGATGCGGTACATTGCGGATGATCACCGGGCTGTCGGCGAGCAAGGTGCCGGCCAGTATCGGCAAGACCGCGTTCTTCGAACCCGAAATGCGCACATCGCCGGACAGCGGCACGCCACCTCTAATAATTAACTTATTCATGCACGGTCATCGCAGACAAAGTCCGCCATTCTATCAGGAAATAAAAGGGAAATGCCGATTTTCGCGCATCCCGGATGCGCGGTTCAATATCCAGTATTCGCAGGGTGCAAGCAAGCTCATCGCGGCACCACAAGGTAACCGGGGCAAGGCCGCTAAATTTTACAGGGAGCCATTACGACTACGCAGTGTTTCGATCAATCCACCAACGCCATTCTTCTTGATTGCACGGGCGAAACTGGAACGATAATTGGTTACCAGGCTCACCTCATCGACACTGATATCGAAGACTTTCCAGCCATCATCACCTTTGCGCAACATGTAATTGATCGGTATCGGGAATCCACCTGCCTGCTCAATCTCGGTACGCACGGTGACCGCCCCTTCCGCCTCCGATCCCTCCATAGGCAGGTATACCACCACCTGATCGGTATATTCGAGCAGCGCCGAACTATAGGTGCGCACCAACAGCAGGCGAAACTCGTTGATGATCTCGGGACGCTGTTGCTCGTTGACCTCTTCCTTGTAGCTACCGAGCGCGAGGTCGGTCATTGCAGAGAAATCAAAATGCGGTAACACCACGGTATTCACCAGGTCATAAACGCCCTGTGGGTCAGTTTTATATTGCTCTGCGTTATTCCTGATCTCGTCGAGCACCTTGTCGGAGGTTTCCCGTATCAACTGTTCCGGCCCGGTGGCGGCCATTGCCGGCACCGCCAGAATTAAAAGCAGGCTAAAAATTAACTTGTTCACTGAAATACTCCGCTGACACTGCGCAACTTGGACACATGATTGTTGAAATCATTCACCGCACGCAGGTATTCGGCATAGGAAAGCACATAAACCTGCAACGCATTAATGATTTTATCGGCCTCCTCGAGGCCAGCCTCGAAATCGGAATAAGAGGCAATCATCCAGCGTCGAGCGGCCCTCGAGCTGTTTCGCATCGATTCGATCGCCTGATGCTTCGCCTGCATCGTGAAATATTGCTCACGTACCTGGAACGGAATTCCGAGACGGGCGAACGACGCCTTGTGCACCAGCGCGTCAAGTTCTGCCTGAGCCTGCACCACTCTCGCCGGTTGCGCACCCTGCTCCCACTGCCAGCGCATGCCGATCAGCGGTGACAGGGCAGCATGGTTGAATGGATCGTATATGTGGGGGTTATCCAGGCGATCGCGGTCCGGCGAATAGGCCAGCGATCCGGCCACCCCGGCATACACAATCGGCTTTACTTCCGCGCGTGTGGCCTCCACCAAAGCACGGCGCGCGGTCAACCCGGCGGCTACCTGCTTGAATTCAACACGATTTTGCTGCGCCAGTTCAATCCACTCATCCAGGCTCTCGGCCGGCATATCGACCGGCATCAAGCGCCGATCTGCGAGCTCGATCAACTCTTCTTCGCGGCCGGTTAACAGCTTCAATCCAGCCATCGCAATCGATTCAAGTCCGCGTGACTCGGCGAGAAAGTTATCGATCAGGCCAAGCCCTGACTGCAATGCAAACTTGTCGGACTGGCTGACATTGCCGCCGCCATCAGCGAGCCAGCCCTCGACCAGTTCCAGCGCAGCAAGCAGACGTTGACGGGTATCTTCCAGTAACAGACGGCTATCCCGCGCGGTAAGGTAGCCGTAATAAGCCTTGACTACCTGTAACCCGATCTCATCTTTCTGTAACGTGATGTCCTGTTGCTTGATCACGATATTGTTCTGCGCCGCTTCCTGGTAATTCTCCAGGCGACCAAAAGTTGCCAGCGGCTTGACAATGCTAAAGGTCAGCCCACCCCACAGCGACAGGCCGTCTTTGAAATCATAGAGATCGTCACGCGGTTGGCAATTACTGCTGCAGGAATCCTGCCCCCCGTCGTAAAACCCGCCATCCAAACCATTGGCAATAGCGAGGAAACTGTCGACCGAGTATCGGAAACCTTCCGATCCCTCGGCTTCCAGCAACAAGCCGCGCGCCTTACGCACAAAAGCTTCTTTTTCGTCTACGCGGGGATCGTGCGCAAGCGCCAGTTGAATTGCCTGTTCAAGGCTCAGTTTATCCTGAGCCTGCAAACCGAAACTCAACCAGGGCATAACAAACAGCCCATAAAAGAGGGGTAGAAATTTTTGCATATGCTTAATCTTTCCCTATCGATACTGAACGGAAGCTGACTCAACCTGATAATCCACGCAGAGTCTATCCGCTTCGCGGTTGCAAGTGAACGATGAACAGGTGTTTTACGGATCAATCTTACGAATTACTGGTAAATTTGTCGCATAATCGTTAGTGTTCGAAATCCCAACAATCTCATAACAACTACAAATGCCCAGTTCTCTAACCGATCGACATAGCTTTAGCTATGATGAACTCATCGAGTGTGGCAAAGGCCAATTATTCGGACCCGGTAACGCGCTGCTGCCGTTACCACCCATGCTGATGTTCGATAGAATCATCAAGATCAACGAAACCGGGGGCCAGTTCGCCAAGGGCGAAATCATCGCGGAACTCGATGTCAATCCGGAGCTTTGGTTTTTCAAATGCCATTTTGAAACCGATCCGGTGATGCCCGGCTGCCTCGGACTCGACGCCATGTGGCAGTTGATCGGATTTTTTCTTGGCTGGAAAGGCGGCCCCGGACACGGTCGTGCGCTTGGCGCCGGTGAAGTCAAGTATTTCGGCCAGGTGCTGCCCGACGCTAACAAAGTAACCTACCGTATCGATATGAAACGCGTCATCATGCGCAAGCTGGTAATGGGTATCGGCGACGCGGTCATGGAAGTCGATGGCCGCGAAATCTACAGTGCGAAGGACCTGCGGGTCGGCCTGTTCACGTCAACCGACAACTTCTGACGATTTGTACGCCTGGAATTAGATCATGCTAAGTTACCTCGCCGCCGTCGTCGCGGGACTGGCAATACTAGTCTGGAGTGCCGACAAATTTGTCGAAGGTGCGGCCGCCATGGCACGTTTGCTCGGCGTGTCAATCATGATCATCGGCATCACCATCGTCGGCTTCGGCACCTCGGCGCCAGAAATCGTGGTGTCGATCATAGCGGTGCTGGACAATACACCCGATATCGCGATCGGCAACGCACTCGGCTCCAATATCGCCAATATCGGCCTGATCCTCGGAGTCACCGCCATCCTGGCGCCGATTCCTGTTGCCAGCCGCCTGTTCAGAAACGAATACCCCCTGTTGCTGCTGGCGACCGCCGTCATGGCGTGGAGCCTTTACGACCTGAAGCTCGACATCGTCGATGGTTTCATGCTGTTCGGATTGCTGATCCTGAGCCTGGTTCGCCTGATCCAGCAGCATCGCAGCCATCCCGCCGAGTACGCGCGCGAAGATCATGAAAAAGAGGAACTGGTCCACGAGATGAAGATGCCGGCTGCTCTCGGCTGGCTCACCCTGGGATTGCTCCTGCTGGTTGGCAGCTCCAAGTTGCTGGTGTGGGGGGCGAGCGGAATTGCCGTTGCGCTGGGCGTCAGCGAACTGGTCATCGGCCTCACCGTGGTCGCACTGGGTACCAGCCTGCCGGAGCTGGCTGCTTCCATCGCCAGCATCAAGAAAGGTAGCCCCGACCTCGCCATCGGCAATGTCATCGGTTCCAACTTGTTTAACTCGCTCGCGGTCATCGGATTGCCGGCGTTATTGACTACTTTCAGCATCGACCCGGCCGCACGCTCGCGTGATTTGACAGTCGTTATTATCTTCACGCTGATGCTGTTGCTGATGTCGCGCTTTCCAGGTGCGCTGCCACGTAACCTGACCCGGCTCAAGGGCATGCTACTGTTTCTTGGCTTTGTCATTTACCAGCTATATTTGTATTATCAGGTCGCCATGGCATAACCGATGAGCAATCCTGCATATATACAACTAGGTCTCGCTGTTCTGAAAACCGAAGCCGATGCGATTTCGGCCCTGGTCGAGCGGCTGGACGAAAATTTCACGCGCGCCTGCGAACTGATACTCGACTGCAAGGGCCGCGTGGTGGTCACCGGCATGGGCAAGTCCGGCCACATCGGCAACAAGATTGCCGCCACGCTTGCAAGCACCGGAACGCCAGCCTTTTTCATGCACTCCGGAGAGGCCAGCCACGGCGACCTCGGAATGATCACCGCAGACGACCTCGTCATCGCCCTGTCAAACTCCGGCGAGACCAGTGAGATCACGCTGCTGTTGCCGCTATTGAAACGACTGGGCATCCCGTTGCTGGCGCTAACCGGCAAACCGGGATCGACGCTGGCGCGCAGTGCCGATATTCATCTCGATGTCAGCGTCAGCAAAGAAGCCTGTCCGCTTGGGCTCGCGCCCACTTCGAGTACGACCGCTATGCTGGCGATGGGCGATGCACTGGCGGTGGCAGTTCTCGAGGTACGCGGTTTTACCGAGGAAGATTTCGCGCTGTCTCACCCGGGCGGCAATCTCGGGCGGCGTTTGTTGTTGCGCGTCAGTGACATCATGCACAGCGGTGACGCAATACCACTGGTCAACAGCGACGCCTCGCTCAAGGAGACCTTGCTGGAAATGACGGCCAAGGGACTGGGCATGGCCGGCGTCCTCGACGCTGCCAGTGGCCGTCTGGCCGGGATTTACACCGACGGCGACCTGCGCCGCACCTTCGAGCACATGCCGAATATCGCAACGGCGCGGGTACGGGACTTCATGACGGCTAATTGCGTTACCATCGATGCCGAGCGCATCGCCGGCGAAGCGCTTAAGATCATGCATGACAAGAAGATCAATGCCCTCATGGTAGTCGACGACGACCTGCGGGTTCAGGGTGCGTTAAACATGCATGATTTATTAAGAGCCGGTGTTGTTTAGGAGAATCACATGACAGCAGACGCCAACAGCAGCGTCGCCGAGCGTGCGCGACAGGTTCGCCTGTTGATTCTTGACGTCGATGGCGTATTGACCGACGGCGGTTTGCAGTTCGACAATCGCGGCGAGGAATACAAGACGTTTAATTCGCTGGATGGTCACGGCATCCGCATGCTGCTCGACAGCACTATCGAGGTGGCAGTGATCACCGGACGTGAATCGCAAATCGTCAATCACCGCATGCTCGATCTGGGTGTAAAGCATATTTACCAGGGTTGCCGCGACAAGCTGTCCGCTTTCACCGAACTATTGCAAACCACCGGGCTCGAATCTGGACAGGCAGCTTACGTGGGTGACGATCTGCCCGATTTGCCGATCCTGCAACGCGTCGGTTTCGCCATCGCGGTAAACAATGCCCATGCTTTCGTCAAGCAACACTGCGACTGGGTGACCGCCCTGCCCGGTGGCAAGGGTGCAGTGCGCGAAATCAGCGACTTCATATTAGCGTCCCAATCCTTGCTGGAAGCCAGGCAAAAACAGTACCTAAAATGAAATCAAGGTTCCTCATTTTCATCATCATCTTCGGCTTTGGCGCTATCGCGGTCGGCTGGGTGTACGAATCGAGCCTGCGGCCAGACGCGGAAAAAGTCAGCCTGCCCTTCCCTTACGATATTGACTATTTTATGACCGGCCTGCGTTACCGCGTGCTAAACGCCGAGGGCCAGCTTGATTTCCAGTTTGACACCCCGCGACTCGAGCATTTCCCGCGCAACGACATCAGTAGCATCGAAGTACCATCGATGCAGATTTACGACGACACCGATCCCTGGCAAATCGATGCGCTGACCGGCGAGTACCGGCATGGCGACAACCTGTTGCAATTAAACCAGCAGGTGGTGATGCAAAAACAGGGGCTGTCTCCGCTTTCGGTATACACCGAAAGCATCAGTTTCGAGCCCGATCGCGACCTGGTCAGCACTGATAGTGAAATTCTGATGGTCAGCCCGCAAGCGCGGATACGATCCGAAAATGCCGAATTTGATCTGGCTCGCAAGATTTATCGATTCGGCAAAACTCAGGCTATATACCAACATGCAAACATTTAAACCGACCGTGCTACTACTATTGTTCCTGCTACCGCCGCAGGTCACCGCAATGGACAGTGATCGCGACCAGGCCATCGAGGTCGAAGCCGATCGCCTGGAAGTGCGCGAGCAGGAACATATCAGCATTTACGAAGGCAATGTAAAGCTCGTTCAGGGTAGCCTGAATATCAGTTCAGAGCGCCTCGTCATTCATTTCAACGATGCCAACGAGCTGACACTGATGGAAATGACCGGTCGGCCGGCTCGCTTTCGGCAACTCGATAACAATCGACAGGAAATGCTCGGCGAAGCTGAACAAATCGACTACACCGAGTCGGAGTCATTGCTCGAACTGCGCCGTTCTGCCTATTACAGCCATGCCGGCGATGTGATCAACAGCGATTTGATTCGCATCAACACCGATACCAACGGTATCCAGGCCGGTGGCACGCAATCAGACGAGCGCGTCAAGATGGTGATAAATCCTCGACAGAACCAAACGCCCGATGCGCCGGTGGTGAACGACCAGGCTACCGATGAACCCTAGCAAGCTCCTCGAAGTCCGCGAGCTGGCGAAATCCTACAAGCGGCGCGCAGTCGTAAAATCAGTCTCCATGCACGTTGAAGGCGGCGAAATCGTCGGCTTGCTGGGACCCAATGGTGCCGGTAAAACCACGTGTTTTTACATGATTGTCGGCCTGATCGAAAACGATAGCGGAGTGATCAGGCTCAACCAGCGGCCTATCAGTCACCTGCCAATGCATCAGCGTGCCAAACTAGGAATTGGTTACCTGCCCCAGGAAGCCTCCGTGTTTCGCAACCTCACCGTGGAACAGAATATATTTGCCATCCTGGAGCTACGCAAGGACCTCGACACGCCGGCGCGCAAGCAGATGCTGGAAAACCTGCTGGAGGACTTCCAGGTCGAACACTTGCGTAAAATTGATGGTATTTCGCTGTCCGGTGGCGAGCGACGCCGCGTGGAAATTGCCCGGGCGCTGGCGAACCAGCCTGATTTTATCCTGCTGGATGAGCCGTTTGCCGGGGTCGACCCGATATCGGTCATCGATATCCAGTCGATTATCCGCCAGCTCGCCGAACGTGGCATAGGCGTGCTGATCACCGACCACGGAGTGCGCGAAACCCTCGGCATCTGTGATAGAGCCTACGTAATGGGTCAGGGCGAGATTCTGGCCGACGGTAATCCGCAGCAAATATTACAAAATAAAATAGTGAGAAAGATTTACTTGGGCGACAATTTTAAGCTATAACTGTGTCCATGGGAGATAACAAAAATCCTGAGATAAGCATAGACAACGGACAGTCGCACCAATGAAACAAAGCCTGCAACTGCGAATTGGGCAAAGCCTCAAGATGACGCCTCAATTGCAGCAGGCGATCCGATTGCTGCAATTATCTTCGCTTGAGCTGCAAACGGAAATCCAGCAAACACTGGACGCCAATCCCCTGCTCGATCAAGACGACAATCTGGGTGAAATCACCCTGCTCGATTTCGACCAGGCGGACGATCGCGAAGACTCAACCCAATTCAAGATCGACCAGGGCAGGCTGGCCGAAGACCGCGCCGAGCAACGCTTGCCGGAAGACCTCCCGATCGACTCAAACTGGGATAATATTTACGGCAATCAAAGCGGTGCAAATGCTGCTTCGAGCAATCAGGGCGCGGATAACCGTGACATGTTCGAGAACCAGCAGGGCGCGCAGGATACCCTCAAAAATCATCTGGTCTGGCAACTCAACTGTTCGCACCTTTCGCCTGTCGATCACGACATCGGGCTCGCTATCATCGACTCAATCGACGATAGCGGTTACCTCATGGATAGCATCGAGGAAATACATCGTGGCCTGGTGCTGGAGCACCCGTCGCTGGAGCTCGACGAAATCATAGCAGTACAGCACCTGGTGCAGCGCTTTGACCCGGTCGGTGTCGCCGCCAGTTCACCGAGCGAGTGCATGAGCATACAGCTCGGCCAGTATGACCCGCAAACACCACACCTGGCCAAGGCGATGGTGCTGGTCGACAAGTATCTCGAGCACCTGGCCGGCAACGATATGGCCTTGCTCAAGCGCCGCCTGCAAGCCAGCGACAACGAACTTGCGGAAATCATCCGCCTGATCCAGAGCACCAATCCTCATCCGGGCCATAGCATCAGTGAAGACCATGCCGAATATGTGGTCCCGGACGTCTACGTCAGCAAGCGCTCGAATCAGTGGCTGGTCAGTATAAACCCCGAACACGCACCCCGCTTGCGGGTGAACGATCAGTATGCGAACCTGATCAAACGCAGCGATAGTAGCGATCAAAACACTTATCTGAAAAATCACCTGCAGGAAGCACGCTGGTTTATCAAGAGCCTGGAAAGTCGTAATGAGACCCTGCTGAGTGTCGCCAGCGCCATTGTCGAGCGTCAGCATGCCTTCCTCGACTATGGGGAAGAGGCGATGCAACCCATGGTATTACGCGATATTGCAGATTTACTGGAAATGCACGAATCGACGATTTCACGAGTGACCACGCAAAAGTACATGCACACACCGCGGGGTATATTCGAATTCAGATACTTCTTTTCCAGCCACGTCAGTACCGCCGATGGTGGAGAATGCTCGTCCACCGCGATTCGGGCCCTGATCAAAAAGCTCGTCGCCGCCGAAAAACAGGAGAAGCCTTTAAGTGATAACCGGATTACCAAATTATTGGATGAACAGGGAATTAAAGTAGCAAGGAGAACCGTAGCCAAATACCGGGAAGCGTTAAACATACCCCCATCCAATGAGCGCAAACGTCTATTTTGAAACATTAACATTTCACAGCAAGGCAAGTTCTTAAGCCGAGGAGGTTACAGATGCAAGTAAGTTTAAGCGGTCACCATGTCGAAATCACAGATTCCCTGCGCAACTACGTCAACGAAAAAATCGAAAGACTGGATCGACATTTCGATCAGGCGCTGGACATACATATCGTGCTCACCGTTGAGAAGTTGCGGCACCGAGCGGAAGCAACATTACACGTCAGCGGTGGCAACCTGCATGCCGACGATGTTCAGGAAGATATGTACGCCGCAATCGATGGTCTCGTTGACAAGCTCGACCGGCAGGGCAAGAAACACAAGGAGAAACTGCAAAGCCACCGGCCCAAGGTGGTTCCCGAAGAACTGGCCTGACTCGACTGGGGGAGGCTACTCCCCCTTTTTTTGCCCGGCATGAGAACCAATGCACTTGCATACCGGTGTAATAAGACTAATATTCCCGCTTTAGTTTTCAGGCCGCCTGCGTAACCGCCCTCGAATAATGACAATTTCGACACTTTTGTCACCTCAGAAAATCTTTATTGATACTGAAGTCACCAGTAAAAAAAAGCTGCTGGAATTAATCGCCAACATCGTCGCCGACCGCAGCCAGCTCGGACAGTCCGTCATTTATAACAATTTATTGAATCGTGAACGGCTCGGCAGTACCGGCCTCGGGCGGGGGTTTGCGGTTCCGCATGCCCGCGTGCCGGACCTCGACAAGACGATAGGGTGTTTTTTCAGGCTGAAGGAACCGGTTAACTTCGAGTCTCCCGACAACCTGCCGGTCGACCTGGTGTTTACCATCATCATTCCCCAGGAGGCGACCGAAGAGCACTTGCTGATACTGTCCGCACTGGCCAAAATCTTTTCCCAGGAAGAGGTTTGCAGGGCTATCCGCGAAGCTACAAGCAAGGAAGAAATAGAGACTATCATTCGGTCGGCTGAGCAATGACACCCTCGTTGAAGATTCGTGATTTTCTCAACCAGCATCAACTCCAGCTACAACTCGGTTTCACTTCCCGCCAGGTCGGTCTCGACCGGGAAATTATGCTATCGCGCCAGGCCGCAGACACCTTCGATGCCGCCGATTATTTTAACGTCATTCGCACCTCCAGCGTCGTGCTGGTCGGCTTTCAGGAATCGCGCTACATTCAAAAGTTGACTCTGGAAGAACAAACCAGCCTGTTTCGGACACTGTTTCGTGGCCCGGTTTGCATCATTATTTGCAGCCAGGACAACCCTCTGCCGCAGGCGATGGTGCAGCTGTGCGAAAGACAGGATATCGCGGTACTGCAATCCGCGCTGAGCGACTCAGAATTACTCGATAACACGCGTCACCTGTTGGCACGCGCGCTTGCCGAAACCACGACCGAACACGGCGTTTTCCTCGAGGTTTACAGCCTCGGTGTGTTCATTACCGGGAAATCTGCCGTCGGCAAGAGCGAACTTGCGTTGGCGCTGATCTCGCAGGGCCACCGCCTGATTGCAGACGATGTCGCGCTTTTTTCACGCAGTGTGCCTGACACGGTCGAGGGCAGCAGCCCGCGACTGCTAACCGATTTCATGGAGGTACGCGGGCTCGGGATCGTCAACGTGCGTGCGATGTTCGGCGCCAATTCTCTGAAGCGCAACATGCCACTTAGTCTAATCATCAATATGGTTGCGATGGGCAAGAAGAACAAAACCGACTTCGATCGCCTCGGCAATCAACAAAATACGCGGACAATACTCGGGCTAGAGTTCCCGGAAATCACCTTGCCGGTGGCTCCGGGGCGAAATCTTGCAGTGCTAGTGGAAGCGGCGGCGCGCAATCACCTGTTGCAAACCGAAGGCTATGACGCAGCACAGGATTTGATCGCCCGCCAAAACCAGGCGATCGCCCAGGGCGACGATGTTTCGGACTGATGCAGTGAGGAAGGCAAGCACATGAAACTGGTCATCGTAAGCGGCCTGTCCGGTTCCGGAAAAACCGTAGCACTGCACACCCTGGAAGATTCCGGATTTTATTGCATCGATAACCTGCCATTGGGGATGCTACCCGAGCTGGTCGACACCATGCTAAATACCAGGCCGCAGCCCTACGATCTGGTGGCGGTTTCCATCGATGCCCGCAGTGGCGTCGACGGTTCGGATCGATTCTCCGATATCATGCGCCAGATCAACAAACACGAGCTGCCACTAAAGGTGGTATTCCTGACTTGCGACACCTCACGCCTGCTCAAGCGCTTCAGCGAGACCCGTCGCAAGCATCCCCTGTCGCGGCAGGGGGTGCCGTTGGCTGACGCCATCCAGCAGGAAAAAAAACTCCTCGAGGATATTCATGCCAATGCCGATTTGTCGATCGACAGTTCCAGCATGAACGTGCACGAACTGCGGCAGATGATCATCGACCGGTTAACCTCGCAAACCGGTTCCGAGATGGGCATATTAATCCAGTCATTTGGCTTTAAAAACGGGGTGCCGGCAGATACCGATTTTGTGTTCGATGTTCGCTGCCTGCCCAATCCACACTGGGAAGAAGGCCTCAAACCGCTGAGTGGACGCGATCGTGCAGTCATCAAATACCTCGAGAACTACCCGGAAGTCGAAGAAATGTTCAACTCGGTATTTCAATTCCTGCATACCTGGATCCCGCGCTTCGAAAAAGAAAACCGCAGCTACATGGCAATTTCGATCGGTTGCACCGGCGGCAAACATCGCTCGGTTTACCTGGCGGAACGCATCACCAAAGCTTTACAGCAGGAGCGTGCGAACCTGTCGATTCGTCACCGGGACCTGGTATGACGGTCGGCATCCTGGTGGTCACTCACGAGCAACTGGGAGCTCAGCTTGTTGCCATCGCCAAAACTATTTTATGCACGGAGACAACGCCGGTAGTCTGCGTATCGGTACCAGCCAACATCAGCCCACAACAACTCGGCAAATACGCCGACCTGATTCGCGATAGCATGATCGCGCAGGACGATGGCGCCGGCGTGCTGGTGCTCACCGACGTCTACGGCGCCACTGCGGATAACCTGGCCCGCTATTTCGCCGAGCATTGCGATGCACGTGTTATCAGTGGCGTCAATTTGCCTATGCTGCTGCGTGTATTAAACTATTCCTGGCAAACGCTACCGCAACTTTGTGATACCGCGGTCGCCGGCGCTAAATCCGGCATTCAACAATATGCGCAACAGGCTAAGGAATGATCAAGCAAAACATTACCATCATCAACAAGCTCGGTCTGCATGCGCGCGCCGCATCCAAGCTGGTCAACTGCGCGAGTCAATTCGAAAGTGACGTATTTATCGGGCGCAACGGCAGCCGGGTCAATGCCAAGAGCATCATGGGCGTGATGATGTTGGCGGCTAGCAAAGGGGTCGAGCTCGAGCTCGAAATCGACGGCAATGACGAACAGGTTTGCCAGCAGGCGCTGGTCGACCTGATCAACAATCGCTTCGGCGAAAACGAGTGAATTAGATCTATTAACACGGCGTCAAGCGGAACAGGGGCATGGTAGAAGACGATATCGAATTGCTGCGTCAGGATATAGCGGTCGCCCTGGAGACCGATGACAGGCTCGAGATTGCAAAAATCCTGGACGGCATCAACATCGCCGAAACCGCAATGCTACTGGACTCCATGCCGCCGCAGCAACGCGACGCCATCTGGCCACTGATCAAACCAGCCGACCTCGGCGCCATTCTTCTTGAGATCCAGGACGATGTCAGCGACGCGCGTCTCAAGGCGCTCGAGCCGGAAGAGATTACCGCCATCGTCGAATCGCTTGCCGACGTCGACGACCAGGCCGACCTTATTCTCGACCTGCCACCTGACAAGCTGGTCAGAGTCCTGCACCGGCTCGATGCGCATAAACGCGAACGTCTGGAGTCGGTGCTCGCCTTCAGCGAGGATACCGCCGGCGGTTTGATGAATATCGACCAGGTCACGATACGCGCCGACGTATCGCTGGACGTAGTACTGCGCTACCTGCGCATGCGCGGCGAACTCCCGGACCAGACCGATCAATTATTTGTGACCGACCGCCACGATCATTACCTCGGAGCCTTGTACCTGCGCGACCTGCTCACCAATGATCCGGAAGAACTGGTTGCCAACCTTATGCGTACTGACGTCGCAGCGATGCATGCCTACCTGTCCGATACCGAGGTAGCGCGCGAGTTCGAGAACTTCGATCTGGTGAGTACGCCCGTCGTCGATGAAGAGCACAAACTCATCGGCCGGATCACCATCGACGATGTGGTCGACGTCATCCGTGACGAAGGTGACCGCTCGATAATGGGCAAGGCCGGGCTTTCTGAAGAGGAAGACATGTTCTCACCGGTATTACTCACTTCCAGGCGGCGCGGCATCTGGTTGGGCATCAACTTGCTGACGGCTTTTCTCGCCGCATATGTGATCGGCATGTTCGAAGATATACTCGATCAGGTGGTGGCACTTGCGATCCTGATTACCATCGTCCCCAGCATGGGCGGTATCGCCGGGTCGCAGACACTGACTATTGCCATTCGTGGTCTGGCGCTGGGCCAACTGGGCAGCTCGAACTACCGCTCACTGATCAAGAAGGAACTCTCCGTGGGCCTGCTGAACGGATTGGCATGGGCACTGGTGGTTGCAACCCTGTCGATCATCTGGTTCGGCAATTTCAGCATTGGCGTCATCATCGCCTTTGCGTTAGTCGTCAACCTGCTGGCAGGCGCCTTTGCCGGGGCGGTAATTCCACTGGTGCTGCGTCAGATCGGGGTGGATCCGGCAATCGCCGGCGGCGTGGTACTGACCACGGTGACCGATGTCGTCGGCATCATTGCCTTCCTGGGTCTGGCGACGTTGGTGCTGGGCTGACTTCTGGCTGCGCCAGGCGCAGGCCGCCACATTACTCCCACAACAGCGCCGCACCGAAGACACCACTGGAATCGCCCCGCGTAGCCTTCAGCAGCGGCGTCGCGACAAAATCGGAAAAGACGTAATCACCGAGGCGCGCGGCAACCGCGGGGTAGATTGCATCGATATTGGACATGCCGCCGCCCAGCACGATTGCATCCGGGTCTACTATATTAATCAGCTGCGCGAGCGAGCGAGCCATCTGGTCATAATAACATTCGAGCATTTGCCGACAGGATTCGTCGCCACTTGCCGCGGCGGCAACGATTTCCGCGCTACTCAGCGAATGACCGGCGCGAAGGCGATAATTACGGGCAAGTCCCGGACCGGAGAGATAGGTTTCGATACAGGCCTGCTTGCCGCAGTAGCAGGCGGGCGCACCATCTTCTGCGCGCCACCAGGGCAGCGGGTTGTGGCCCCATTCACCGGTGATCGCATGCGGTCCATTCAACAGCTTGCCATCGACTACCAGGCCGCCACCGGTGCCGGTGCCGATGATGACACCGAAAACCACCCGATAACCCCGCCCGGCACCGCCCTGCGCCTCCGATAAGGCGAAGCAGTTGGCATCGTTTTCGATGCGCACCTCGCGTTGCAGGCGATATTCGATATCGCGCAATAACTCACGCCCGTTGAGGCACTGGGTATTCGAATTGCGCAGTTTTCCTGAGCGCGGTGATAACGCACCGGGGATACCGATACCGACGCTGATATCGACTCCGAAACTGGATTGCGCACGCCGCACCTGGGTCACGATGCTGCTTAGTATTGCCTCGTAATCCTGCGCCGGTGTGGCGAAACGCTCGCGGTATAGCGGACGCTGATCGGAATCGAGAACCAGCACTTCGGTCTTGGTGCCACCCAGGTCAATGCCCAACTTGACGGTCATGCACCCTTTCCCTCTGTATGAGCCGACCGATGGGCTGGTCGGATAGCTGATTCTGTGAGCTGATTCAAATAATTTATGAAATTTTTCACATAATTATACTTTTTTATGAGAATAAATTAGAGGGGAGTCTGATCAATAATCTGGAAGCCTTTAGCGACGCGGTTTCTCCTCGGAAACCATGACTTATCCACAGGATATTCCCCCGGTCTCCACAGATCCATACACAACATAATGTACTTGACCTCTGCTGAAAACACATTATATTGTGTATCTGGATAAGTATTCACTTTTTAAAGACAAGACAAATTTTATAGACAAAACTTAGCTGGTTGCTTCGCTCCAACCCATTACTAGTACAAACACTTGCAAACGATAGTTATAAATCACTTTAACTATTTACAGGAAAGGCTTAGCCAGCTTTTTGTAAACGCTGAAACCATGCGGATTGTATCCGAAGTAGAACCTCTGGAAATCACGGACCGGGAATTAAATGCAAAATATCGAATCACCCTTGACCGAGGCAACTGTAGCAACCGCTGAACCGGTACCTTCTGTTGTCGAAAAAGCCAGCAACTCGCTGGTCTCTAACTACAGCGTTGTGCGTCGCAACGGTAAGCTAACCACCTTTGACAAAGACAAGATTGCCGTCGCTATGACCAAGGCATTCCTGGCCGTCGAAGGCGGCCAGGCGGCGGCGTCAGGACGCGTGCACGAAACCGTCGAAAAGCTGACCAGCCTTGTCGTCAAAACTCTCACCCGGCGTCAGCCTGACGGCGGCACTTTTCAGATCGAGGACATTCAGGATCAGGTCGAACTGGCGTTGATGCGTAATGGCGAGCAGAAGATTGCGCGCGCTTATGTGCTCTATCGTGAAGAACGCTCGTCCGCACGCGCGCAGAGCAAGCTCGACGCTCCGCAGCAGGTGAGCGAAGACGACCGTGTCGGACTCAATGTCAAACTCGCCGACGGCAGCATCATCCCGCTCGATACCCAGCGATTGCAAACCGTTATCAACGAGGCCTGCAATGGCCTGGATAGCGTCAATGCTGAAAAGGTCTATGCGCATACCATCAAGAACCTGTTTGACGGTGTGGCGCTCAAGGACGTAAGCCCGACAGCGGTAATGAGCGCGCGCGGCATGATCGATAGCGAACCCCAGTATTCCGAAGTAGCGGCGCGTCTGCTGCTGGATGCTCTGCGCGCCGAGTCGCTCAGCTTTATTGGCGATGGTGCGCCGATGGCGACCTTCGCGGAAATGTCAGATCGTTATTGCGACTTTTTTGGCAACTACATCCGCAAGGCTGCCGAACTCGAGCTGCTCGACAAGGAACTGCTCAAGTTCGACCTCGTGCAACTGGGGCAGGCACTCAAGCCCGAGCGCGATCATCAGTTCACCTACCTCGGCCTGCAAACGCTTTACGACCGCTACTTCATTCATCATCAGGATGTCCGCTTCGAATTGCCACAGGCATTTTTCATGCGCGTGTCGATGGGGCTTGCCATCAACGAAGTACAGCGCGAAGCACGTGCCATCGAGTTCTATAACCTGCTGTCTTCCTTCGACTTCATGAGCAGCACCCCTACCCTGTTCAACTCGGGTACGCTGCGGCCACAGTTATCCAGCTGCTACCTGACCACGGTACCGGATGACCTGGACGGTATTTTCAGCGCAATCAAGGACGACGCTATGCTGTCCAAGTTTGCCGGCGGACTGGGTAATGACTGGACGCGGGTGCGCGGTATGGGCTCCCACATCAAGGGAACCAACGGCAAATCACAGGGCGTGGTGCCATTCCTCAAAGTTGCCAACGACACGGCTGTTGCAGTCAACCAGGGCGGCAAGCGTAAGGGTGCGATGTGCGCCTATCTTGAGACCTGGCATATTGACATCGAAGACTTCCTCGATCTGCGTAAGAACACCGGGGAAGAGCGGCGTCGTACACACGACATGAATACCGCCAACTGGATTCCCGACCTGTTCATGAAACGAGTCGCCGAGGAAGGTCAGTGGACGTTGTTTTCACCCTGTGAAGCGCCCGAATTGCACGATCTCTATGGCGCTGCTTTCGAAACTGAATACGAAGCCTGTGAGGCCCGCGCGGATCGCGGTGAAATCAAGATTTTCCGGCGCATGAAGGCGCAGGATCTGTGGCGCAAGATGCTCGGCATGCTGTTTGAAACCGGTCATCCCTGGATAACCTTCAAGGATCCCTGCAATATTCGCTCACCGCAGTCACACAACGGTGTCGTGCACTCGTCCAACCTGTGTACCGAGATCACGCTTAACACCTCGGATACCGAAATTGCAGTCTGTAACCTCGGCTCGGTGAACCTGCCGCAGCACGTTGACGCCAACGGTTTGAATCTCGAGAAGTTGGAGCGCACCATCAATACGGCGATGCGCATGCTCGATAACGTCATCGATTACAACTACTACAGCGTACCGCAGGCGCGTACTGCTAACCTGCGCCATCGCCCGGTTGGGCTCGGCATAATGGGATTCCAGGATGCGCTCTACAAGCAGCACATAACCTATGCATCTGAAAGGGCGATCGAGTTCGCCGATGAATCGATGGAAGCGGTCAGCTATTACGCGATCCAGGCCTCTACTCAGCTCGCCGAGGAGCGCGGCTGCTATTCCAGCTACCAGGGATCGCTGTGGAGCCAGGGCATACTGCCGATCGACTCGGTCGCCAAACTGCGTGAGGTGCGTGGCGATTACCTGCAGCAGGACGAAAGTTCGCGCATGAACTGGGACAGCCTGCGCCAACGGGTTACCCGTGTCGGCATGCGTAATTCGAACACCATGGCAATTGCCCCAACCGCGACCATTTCAAATATCTGTGGTGTCAGCCAGTCGATCGAGCCGATTTACCAGAACCTGTTCGTCAAATCGAACCTGTCGGGTGAATTCACCGTTATCAATCCCTACCTGGTCGACGACCTGAAGCAGCATGGCTTGTGGGACGAGGTGATGGTCAATGATCTCAAGTACTACGATGGCAGCGTACAGAACATCGATCGCGTACCGGATAATTTGAAGTCGATTTATGCAACCGCCTTCGAGATTGATTCGCGCTGGCTGGTCGAAGCCGGGTCACGCCGCCAGAAGTGGATCGATCAGGGCCAGTCGCTCAACCTTTACATGGCCGAGCCATCCGGCAAAAAGCTCGACAACCTGTACAAGCTGGCCTGGGTACGCGGTCTGAAAACGACTTACTACCTGCGCTCGCTGGGTGCTACCGCGGTTGAAAAGTCCGCGACCGAAACACCACAGGCAAGCGCCGAACCCGAGCCGAAGGTATGTTCGATCCTCGACCCGGATTGTGAAGCCTGCCAGTAATTGCGGGCCGGTAACATTAAGTAGCAGTAGTTAAATTGCAGTAGATAGAGAAACAGGAGTAATACATGTTGAACTGGGATGAACCATTAACCCCATCTGTAACGCGCACCCCGGATGCGATAATAGATGTATCCGTCATTGAAACCGCAATGACGGCCGCACCGGCTGCGACCTTGCGTGAAACGCCAGCGATCAACAAGCCTGTCGCGCCGATCGCGCCAGCGCCGGCTTCATTGAAGCCGATTAACCCCGATGACAAACGCGTCGTCAACGGCCAGACCGATATCAACCAGCTGGCGCCGTTCAAGTATCCCTGGGCCTGGGATTATTTTCTCAATGCCAACAAGAATCACTGGACGCCGCTTGATATCAACATGAGCCAGGACTTGCACGATTATCAGCACAAGCTGACCCTGGAAGAACGTCATGTATATGAAAACGTGCTGTCTTACCTGACTACTTCTGACATCCTCGCCATGCGCAATATCGGGCTTGCGGTCATGGAGAAAATGACTGCACCGGAGTTGCAGATTTACCAGGCTCGCCAGGTCTACGAAGAAGCCATGCACACCTGGACTTACCAGCATTGCATCGAGAGCCTGGGCCTCGACCAGAGTGAAATCTATAACCGCTACCGCGTGGTGCCCGAAATTCATCAAAAAATTCAGATGTGTAATAGCCGTCTCGATTCGGTATTGCGCCCGGATATCGATCTGCATGATCGTGATGAGCTGGAAAATTTCGTTATGGCCTACACGTTTTTCGCCGGCGTCTTCGAGGGCACCTGGTTCTATAATGGCTTCAGCCCGATCTTCGCGCTGCAACGTCGTGGCCTGATGAAAGGCACTTCGGAGCAGTTGCAATACATCATGCGCGACGAAGTGTTGCATGCTTCCTTCGGTATTCGCGTGTGCAAGCAGATCATCCTCGAAGAGAACCTCAAGCTCGATCCGAAAAAGATCCAGCAAATGTGGGAAGAAGCCGAGGCAGCGGAAATGCAATACTCGAAGTATCTGTTGCCCGATCCGATACTCGGATATAGCGCCGAGGATCACATCGCGCAATTTCGTTTCATCGCCAACCGCCGTGCCAACAAGCTGGATCACGCCATCCCGTTCCCGGGAGCAGAAAACGCTCTGCCGTGGCTGGATGAACAGGCGAATTTAAAGAAAGAGAAGAACTTTTTTGAAACTCGCGTCACTGAGTATCAGACGGGAGGCGCACTGAACTGGGATTAATCTTATCTCCTTTGTACTACCGAATTTGTGTTACACGCGCTCTTCGGTTGTAACCTTGGGCCAGGTTAGCGGGATATCTCATATTTCGTTTGCCTGGCCTTTTTTATTCTTGTAGGCAACAGCGCGCAATGCGAGGTCACTTCGACATGGGCATCCGCCTGAGTTCAAGGTAACCGCAATGCGGCTACGGAATTTAGAAGCTACCGCGCCGCGGAAGAAGGTCAATTGCGCGTTAACTCATATCGACGGTTTACTCCAACCTTTCAAGCTGGCCTATATCGACGGAGGTAAATTGGTGAATTTAGACTCGGCCTCGGCGCCTGGCCCTGTTAAAATCGGGCCATGATCTGAGATTCCACTGTGCCGGTCCTTTCCGTGTAGCTGCCGGTTCGCATGCGAGAGCAACATCAATGAGGCAACACCCGAAACTGAGTGTCATCATTCCCTTCTTCAACGAAGCGGAGTGCCTTGAAGCCGTTTGCCTGGAGGCCCGCGAGGTATTGACGACCCTGCTGCCGCAGGATTGGCAATTGATCATGGTGGATGATGGCTCGAACGACGGCACGGCGGAAATAATCGATCGACTGGCAAACACTCATGCAGCGTTTACGGCCTTGCACCTGCGGCCCAACAGTGGTCAGTCGGCAGCGCTTGAGGCTGGTTTTGCCGCCGCCACGGGAGAGTTAATCGCAACCCTGGATGGTGACGGGCAGAACGATCCGCGCGACCTGGCAATCCTGCTCGAGGAAATGTCACGACTGCAGGTTGACATGATGTGTGGTATCCGCCGCAGGCGTGCTGACAACTGGGTGCGCAAAATGTCGAGCCGTATCGCCAACCGGGTGCGCTCTGCTTTGCTGAAGGACAATATCACCGATGTCGGCTGCTCGATCCGGGTTTTTCGACGGCAGTGTCTGCAAAACATCCGCTTTTTTCGCAATGCCCATCGTTTTTTCCCGGCACTGTTCCAGATGATGGGGTACAGCGTCGCCGAGACCGGGGTAAATCATCGACCACGCATCAAAGGCAGCAGCAAATACGGCGGTGGCATCAACAGCAGATTGTGGGTGGGGCTAGCCGACCTGGCCGGAGTTTACTGGCTGGGTAAACGGGCGCTTATCTACCGGGTCACCAGTAGCGATGACCCCGGGGATCAACCCATTGAGTAAAAATATCGGCGACCAGGATGCAAAAACCGGGTTGACTGCAGACCTGTTGCGTTTTTGCCTGGTAGGATTACTTTTTCTCGGCCTGGCGCTGGTCATACGACAAGGCATGGCGGACGATACCCAGCAGTGGCTGGTCGATCTGCGTCTTTTTTTGCAAGGATCGCAACTCGACAATGGGCTGTGGGTCAGTTCCATGCTGTTTGTCCTGTTTACCGGGGCGGCGATCAGCTTCGGGGTGCCGAGGTTGTGGGTGAGCGGTGCGGCCGGCGCCATTTACGGTGTCGTGCTCGGTATAACGCTGGCGATGCTCGCCTCAATGATCGGGGCGGCGTCGGTCTACCTGATGGGCCGGCGTTTGCTGGGAGGCCTGGTCGAAAGACGGTTCGCGAGCCAGCTAATGCGGTGGCGTCGTCGCTTTCAGCAAAATGCTTTCTGGTGGGTACTCTATGCACGCCTGTTTCCCTTTGCGAACGCGACCCTGACCAGCCTGCTATGCGGCAGCTGCCAGGTTCCGTTTAGCCTCTACCTGTCGGCTTCCCTGATCGGCTTTATCCCGCTGACCTTTGTTTTTGCATCCTTCGGCAGTGGCGGTGTAAAAGGAAATATCAACCAGGTAATTCTGGGGTTCGGCCTGTTACTCCTCGCCCTGGTCGTCCGCCTGCTGTTCAAAAAATTTCGGCCGAAAAGCAGCCCTGCGCTTTAACCGTGCGCAATGCAGACGAACCAGGTTGTTACGCCAACAGCCATTTACCCGGGTAAATCATGCTCCAGTTAACAACTGAAACCACTTATACTTCGACCGCAAGTGTTGCAGCATCGCTTCGCGCCCGACCACGGCGAATGTGAGATTTTGCCCCCCTGGAAAAATCAACAAATACCTATGACCTCCACCACCAGGCCTGTTTCCAATCAACTCTGTGAATTCAAATCACACCGCCTGCCGATCCTGATTTTGCTATTCCTCTGTTTCTGGTCGTTCTTTTACAACACCGGGGCAATCGAAATGGATTTGATGGAAGCCAGGAACCTGGTAACGGCGCGCGAGATCATCAGCAACGATAACTGGCTAGTCCCCACCATGAACGGTGATGTGCGCCTGGCCAAACCCCCGCTGCCGACCTGGTTCGCTGCGCTGGTTTCACTGACGGCAGGAGGAACCGACGATCTGAGCCTGCTGCGCATACCCAATGCGATTGCCGCTACCCTGTTGATTCTTTTTACCTACGGCCTGTGCTGGACCATGAGTCGCGATCGCCGGTGGGCGCTGATAGCTGCCGTGTTACTGGCGACCAATGTCCTGATGATCCGGATGGGGCAACGAGCCACCTGGGATATTTTCTGTCATAGCTTCATGCTGGGCGCCCTGTGGGCCTTTGTCGATGGTGTACGCAATAATCGAGGTTGGTCGAGTTTCGCAGTTTGCGGTACCTTGATGGGGCTATCCTTCATGAGCAAGGGACCGGTTTCGTTTTATGCCCTGCTCCTGCCCTTTGCGATCAGCTACCTGTGGATTTTCAAACCGGCCGAGGTCTCCAGTAAATGGCCATTGATCGTGCTTGCGTTCGCGCTGTGCATCGTTATCAGCAGCCTCTGGCCACTGTACATCTGGGAATTTCATCCCGAGGCACTGCTTTCCACGATGGATGCGGAGACGGACGCCTGGGCCAACAGGCATTTGAAGCCGTTCTGGTATTATTTAAAGTTCCCCGCTTACGCTGGAATCTGGCTGGTTATCACCCTGGCCGCACTGGTCAAGCCGTTTGTCGAAAAGCGGCTCAAAGCGCTCCACAATTACCGATTCTTGCTGCTCTGGCTGGTTCTACAAGTGTTGCTGCTGTCGCTAGTTCCAGAAAAGAAAGGACGCTATCTGCTGCCGGTGATGATTCCGCTGGCGATGCTCGGTGGGGTCCTGTTTCGTGAGATCATGGAGAGGTTCGATAAGGGTATGCAGGCAAAAGGCGACCAGTGGATCATTGCCTTGCACACCGGCCTGGTATCGATAACCGCAATTATTTTTCCGCTTGTCCTGCTCTATCATCTCGATCAGCGAGACATGGCGGTATCCGTATTCTTTAAACTCGCGATAAGCGCCGTATATTTATTCATTATCGTGGCCGCCTGGTTCCTGTTCGCGAGGAAAAACCTGCCGGGACTATTTCTACTGACGGCCTTGCAGGCTGCCTCCATCTCCATGTTTTTCATGGATTCCTATCGTGTGGTGGGTATCTCGAATCCAGAGTATAAAAGGATGACGCAGATTGAATCGTCCATGCTACCCCCGGAAGTCAGGGTCGTTTTGATGGAGAATCGATCGGGTATTGAATACGTCTGGGATTTGAATCGCCCACTGTACGTGTTGCCGGTCGAGCAGATCATCGAGTTACTCGAAAGCGATGCCACAATCGCCGTTATTTCGGCAGGAAGCCCCGCTGACGAACTCGCCCGCAAAGTTGACGGAATACTGACTGTAACCACGATCGGACGTTTCGATTACAACGAAGACAGGGCAAAAAAAACCAAGATTCACCTCTCCCTGGTCAGTCTGCAGAAATAACCGGTCGCTGCACCGACGGTGCAACATGCGCCGGTCAGCACGATCACGGGGCGGCGACGCTCAGCGCAGGCTAATGCAGCTCCACGGTCGCCGCCGAGGCTCTGGATGAGCGCCGGGACACTCTGTGCGCCCGGCCAGCTCGCTGAGTTCGGGGAACAAATCGCCCACCATGTCGGCGATCAGCGCTACCATGAACGAACCGGCCAGCTATAGAATGAGGAATGAGCAGCGAAGAAATGAAGCCATTAACTGGAAAATGGGCCCTGGTCACCGGCTCAAGTCGTGGTATCGGCCAACAGATCGCATCGGGGCTCGCCGGGCGGGGTTGCAATGTTATTCTGCATGCGCGCAAGCCGGGAAACTGCAATACAACGCTCGACTTGCTCGGAAAATTTGATGTCGAAACACGGGTGGTGGGTGCCGAGCTCGGCTCGCCGGGTCAGGAAAGAAAAATGATCGACTCGATTCTGCAACAGGTGGGTTACGTCGACATCCTCTACAACAATGCCGCGGTAATGGCGTCATGGCATGACCACATTGCAGAAATACCGATGCAGGAATGGGACGACATATACCGGATCAATTTCTTTTCTCTGGTGCGCCTGTGCAATGCCTTTTATCCGCTCATGCGCTCACGCAACTGGGGACGGATCGTAAACCTGGTAACCGGCATGGAAAACACGCCGCAATTGACACCCTACAGCGCGTCGAAAGCCTCAGTCGAAAAATATACCCGGGAGTTGGCGGCCGAGCTCTGCGATACCAACGTGCTGGTCAACGCACTCGACCCGGGCTGGCTGAAAACCGACCTCGGTGGCGCAACCGCGGATTACGCGGTGGAGACGGTTTTACCGGGAGCACTGGTGCCGGCCCTGCTAGAGAACGATGGCGCACGCGGCACTATTTTTCGCGCCCAGGATTACCGGACGAACTGACTTTCTAAAGCTCCGCAGACAAGAAATCCGCACGCGGACTGTAGCAGGCAATACCGGCTGACAACCGCAAACTATTGCTCGTTTCGAGCGCGGACTTCCTGCATGAACCGATGCTTGATGACCACCGGATCCATATCGATGACCGGCACCTTGATATTGCCGGACTCGCATTTGCAGACGATGATGGTCATTTGTTTCGAGGCTAGCGCCCGCTGCAATGCCTCTGCCGTATCTTCAGCCTTGCATTCGACCACGTTTTCACAACCGCAGGCCCGTGCGACCTCGGTCAACGAGGTTTTGAGGCCTGCATAGGTAGGTTGATCGCCGGTCGAGCCATAGCTGCCGTTATCGATGATCAACAATATATAATTATCCGCCACGTTGTTGGCAATGGTTGGCAGTGTGCCGAAATTGGTCAGCACCGAGCCGTCGCCATCGATGGCGATTACTTGCTCGCGTTGCGCCAGCGCGAGACCAAGCCCGATCGACGACGACAATCCCATGGTGCCGAGCATATAGAAATTACTCGGTTGGTCGTCGAGCATGTGCAGCTCCTGGCTGGGCAGACCGATATTACAGACCACCAGCTGTTCGCTGATCACCGGGATGATGGACTTCAAAACTTCGCTGCGAATCATATCAGGCTCCTTTCCAGAAACTGGCATCGGTCAGAATTGCGACCGGCTTTTTACTCATGAAGCAGTGCTTCAGTATCGTATCCAGCTCGTTGACATCGGCGGCGGCATGAAAGTGGTAGGTCGGAATATTCAACTGCGCCAGCAAGGCCTTGGTGTGCACCGCCATCTCGACCTGGCATGCCACCGGCTCACCGAGTTCACCTCGATAGCTGATCAGCATCGGTAGCGGTATGTGGTAGTACTGGATCAGGGTCACCAGGGTATTGATGGTCACGCCGATGGCGGTATTCTGCATGATGATGGCAGAGCGTTTGCCGCCCATGGATGCGCCCGCACATAGTCCCATGCCCTCGTCTTCCTTGTTGGCAGGAATATGGTAGATGGCATCGCAGCGATCTATTTCATCGATGACACCCGCCAATTGCTTGCACGGCACGGTGGTCACGAACTCAATACCGTTATTGACCAGGTCCGCCACTATTTTTTCGTTTACCGACACCTGCACTACTCCCGAATCCGTTGATTTGTAATGGCGAATGATGCCACAAATAAACTCGATCGGCCGGATAAATTGCTGGCCAAGGGCCCCGTGAGCCGGTGATCGAAATTACTACCCCGGCCTGGGGGAATTTGCCGTAACCAAGCTGACCCTCCCAGCGCCACCGCGGAAATCGATTTCGAGTCTGCGCGGGATCATGCGCGCCGCAGTTCCCTCAGACAGACCTTTACCCGCAGGATAGTGCAAGGCGAATTCACATGGATCGCCAGCCCTTGAGGCCATCGGCCGAAACACTATTTCGAACCGGCTGTTGACCCGGGTAGAAGTAAGATACCCCTGCCGATGGTCATTATCGCGCTGGTGAGTTTAACTTTTACCGACTGGTTGTTTCGGCATCGCATGAACTGTATTTTCTTTGCAAGTAAAAAGGGCACCTCGCGCTTCTAAACCAGCCACAACCAGATTTTCTGAGCGCTACAAATAACGGTTAGACTTCCTATTCTCGATCTGATTTGACACAAATCCTGCAGACAAATAGGCAACAACCTGATCGAAAACAGCTTGATCTCCGTCATGAATGCCTTGCCATTTCCAGGTTCTAATTTCATTGGCTTGCTTATAGCCAGCAAATACACAACAACCTGGAAGTTCAGACTATGCAACAGGAAACCTGGGCAGGTGAGCGGCTGGCAGCACTGTATCGGAGTCTGCAAACGTCGGCAGCGGGACTGAGCCACGCGGATGCCAGGGACCGCGTTTCCCGCTATGGCTCAAACGAGCTGGTATTTCACCACACCCGCTCAATATTCCTGATGTTACTCGATGAGTTCCGGGCACTCTTTCCCGTGTTATTGATGGTCGCTGGTGGCCTGGCGTTCGTCGCCGACTACCTGAGTGCGGGAGAAGGGTATAACCTGATCGGAATGGCGCTTCTCGGCGTAGTGGTATTAAACGCCCTGGTGTCTTTTTTCCAGAATTACAAAGTCGAGAAAATAATGATGGGTTTTCTCGATTACATTCCGAAGTCAGTAAACGTATCGCGCGAAGGCGAAATTATTAACCTGGATGCCAAGGAACTGGTACCGGGTGATGCACTGTTGGTACAGGAAGGCGATAAAATTTCCGCGGATGGTGTCGTGATTGAATCCGAGCAGATGCTGGTGGACGAATCCGTGCTAACCGGGGAATCTGTCCCCGCCGAAAAAATTGCCAGTGACGACATCATCGCCCCGGGGACCCTGGTATTTTCCGGCGCCATGGTGGTGAAGGGTAATGCTCGAATCATCGTTACGCATACCGGACGAAATTCCAAAATTGGCAAGATCTCGGAGATGTCGCAGACCGTCAAGGCCGATCTCACGCCGATGCAGAGGGAATTGAAAAACTTCGTCCACAAAATCACCTGGCTGGCGCTGGTGATCGGGCTGGTATTTTTTATTGTGGGCTTCGTCAGTGGTAATACCTTCTGGACCAACCTGGTGTTTGCCATCGGCATTATAGTCGCCAATGTGCCGGAAGGCTTGTTGCCAACCGTGACCCTGGCATTAACCCAGGCGTCGGTTCGAATGAGCAAACACAATGCGGTCATCAAGAATATCCTGTGCGTCGAAACGCTGGGTAGCACCACCGTTATCTGCACCGATAAAACCGGCACGCTAACCCGTAATCAATTGCATGTTGAAAAGCTGTATCTTGATTTAAAAGATGTGGACGCCGAAGATCTGGACCATTTTCACGACAACCGTGCATCACAAACCGCGCTGGAAATAATGGCCCTGTGCAATGAGGCGGTTGAATCCGTGCAGAACAACCATGAAAAAGAGATTACCGGTGATCCGACGGAAGTTGCCATGGCGAACTTTGCCGACCGGCTGGAGGGCTATGAGGCCATACGCAGCCGCTTTACACCCCAGCACAGCAGGCCTTTTGATCCGCAAACCCGTTACATGACAACCACGCACCTGACCCAGGGTGGTAGTCTGTTTTTGACTGCAAAAGGCGCCAGTGAAGCTATTATTGGGCGCTGTCAAAGCATCCATCGTGAGGGATTCATAAGGCCCTTAGCAGAGGCAGAAAAAGCGCATTTACTGGAACAGGCAGCCACCTATTCACGGCAGGGTTTACGGGTTCTGGCGCTGGCCTACCAGGTAGTCGACCGGCCGGAACAGGAACCCGATCAATTGACCTTTGTCGGACTGACAGCCTTTGTCGACCCTCCCCGTCCTGAAGTACCCGCCGCGGTGGCTGCCTGCAAAACGGCTGGCATTCGCATTATCGTGATGAGTGGCGATCAGGCCGAAACCGTGGTGTATATCGCCCGGCGGCTGGGTATCGTGGAGCAGCCGCATGTTATTACCGGCGAGGACATCGAGACCATGTCACACGACGACCTGATCAATGTATTGAAGGAAAAACAGGTCGTGTTCGCGCGCATTGCACCGGAACAGAAACTGAATATTGTCGATGCCCTGAAATCGATGGATGAAGTGGTCGCCATGACCGGTGACGGCGTCAATGACGCGCCGGCGCTGAAACGTGCAGATATCGGCGTGGCCATGGGCAAAAAAGGCACCGACGTCGCCAAGGAGGCATCCGATATCATTCTCCTGGATGACAACTTCGCGACTATCGTTCGGGCCATCGAACAGGGTCGCGCTGTCTACGACAACATCAAAAAATTCATCACCTATATCCTGACCAGCAATGTTCCCGAAATACTTCCCTTCGTGGCCTACGTCTTGTTCCCTATCCCCCTGCCCATGACCGTGGTGCAGATTCTGGCGATAGACCTGATCACCGATATGTTACCCGCCATCGGTCTCGGCAACGAACCGCCGGAAGCCGATATCATGCAGCGCCCACCGAGACGGCGCCAGGAACGACTGGTGAGTTACAAGACGTTTATTCGCAGCTATGGCATCGTCGGGCCTGTCGAAGCACTGCTGTCATTCGCTGTATTCTTTTACATTCTGCACAGCGGCGGTTGGAGCTACGGCGATCGCGCAGGTGTCGATAGTATTTTGTACGCACAGGCTGCCGGCGCATTCCTGGTGACGATCATATTCAGCCAGGTCGGCAACGTGCTGGCATGCCGTACTAACCGGCAAAGCGCTATCCCTTATCTGAAAAGAATCAATAGCTGGATTGTTGCCGGCGTGTTATTCGAGTTATCGTTTTGCGTTGTCATCGTCAATGTGCCGGTATTTCACCACTTTTTTACCACTGCCCCCTTTAGCATCGAAATCTGGATTACCATATTAGCCGCACCGGTGGTGGTATTTATCATAGAAGAGTTTCGCAAATTGCTGGTACGACGCGGTGTCGAAATACTCGCCGCATAATACAAGCCGAAGCCCACACGCTAAACCGATAGAATCTGCCTTCCCGGCAATCGAAAGTAGTCAACTGTTCGTCGACTCCCAGATCGACACCGAGGCATTATGCCTGCAGCCCCGAGTTATGCACCCGTAGACTCCAGTGACCCCTTTACTTTCACCCGACTGTAACCCGGGCTTATTTCTCGAGCACGTAAGTGCCGGGCGCGTCGCACAGCGGCGCATAACCGTCCTCTACTCTGCCAGCCTCGGGCGGTCGGGTTTTTTTACCGGAGTGCCGCGCCAGCCAGGTTTGCCAGGTCGGCCACCAGGATCCGTCTTTGACCGGGGTGATATCGAACCACTGCTCGGCGCCAATGTAGACCTCGCCCTCGCGCTTTTTTGCAACCCGGTGATGGCGGCCGGGATGCCCGGGCTCGCTGATGATCCCGGCGTTGTGTCCGCCGCTGGTCAGCAGGAACGTGACCTCGGTGTCGGTCAGGAGGTTGATCTTGTAGACGGATCTCCACGGGGAAACATGATCTGATTCAGTACCCACCGCGAATATCGGAACGCGGATGTCTGTCAATGCAACCGGCTTGTCACCAAC
Organism: Gammaproteobacteria bacterium; assembly: GCA_022340305.1. Lineage (GTDB taxonomy): Bacteria > Pseudomonadota > Gammaproteobacteria. The sequence continues at coordinate 12,575 of JAJDOF010000063.1, read as the reverse complement.
CTGGTAATGGCCCTCTGCGAATTCATTGTTGAGGAAAAGCTTTCGCAGGTATTCGGAGTGCATTCGATACGGCATGCGTGTCGAATCTGCATTCCACGCCATCAGATCGATCATCGGCGTACGTTCGCCCATCAGGTATTCGTGAACGATTCGCGACCAGATCAGATCACTGGATCGCAGTAACTGAAACGCCCCGGCCATCTCACTGGTGTCGAGGTAGCCCTTGTCCCACATCAGGTCTTCGAGGTACGAGACCTGGCTTTGATCGATAAACAGCATCAGCTCGCCGGCTTCGGTGAAGTCGGTCTGTGCGGCAAAAAGCGTCACCGACTTGAGCCAGTCCTTGTTGTCACGGCCGAGCGCCGCTGCCGAAATCGCGAGCAGGGTACCGCCGATGCAGTAACCCACCGCGTGAACCTTCTCATCGGGGAGGATCGTTCGAATCGCCTCCAGCGCGCTTGTCACGCCAAGTTCCAGGTAGTCATCCATACCGAGATCACGATCGGACTCGGTGGGGTTTTTCCATGAGATCATGAAGACAGTGTGGCCCTGATCGACGAGGAACCTGACCATCGAGTTATCGGGCGAAAGATCGAGGATATAATTTTTCATGATCCACGCCGGAACGATCAGAATCGGCTCGGGATAGACGGTTTTGGTCGCGGCCGAATACTGAACCAGCTCGATCAGGCGGTTGCGGTAGATGACCTTACCCGGCGTGACGGCGACCTCTTTGCCGACCCGAAATTTCTCCACACCGACCGGCGGCTTGCCGAGGACAGCGCGCTCCCAGTCCTCGAACAGGTTCTGGAATCCGCGCACCAGGTTCATCCCCCCCGAGGCGATGGTCGCCTCGAGCACTTCGGGATTGGTCAGCGGGAAGTTTGCAGGCGAGAACACGTCCAGCAGTTGCCGGGTAGAGAAAGCCACGACGTCGCGGTGATGATCCGAAACACCCTCCACGCCGTCGGTGGCGTTATGCCACCACTGTTGCAGGAGAAGGAAGGCCTGGTAGTAAACCGAAAAAGGCGGCTTCTGCCATTGCGCAGCACTAAAACGGTGGTCCTGCGGCAGGGGTGCGATGCATGGCTCATCGGCCTTGCCTGAAAGTAGCGCGCCAAGGTAGCTATTGAACCTGACACTTTTGCGGATAGCTTTCTCGAATAACTCGCCTTGCTTGCCGGGAGAATTGGCGAGATGAACTGCCCAGTCGAGATAAGCCGCCATTGCTGAGGCTGGAGATAGGCCCGCTGTCAGTTTCGCTTCGTTAGCATGGAGCAGTCGATCGGCAGGAAAAACCTGATCAGACTTTGAGGATGTTTCTTTCATTGCTACCTCGAACGGGAAGATATCTGTGGTGATTGCGCAGCGTAAGCGATGTGTATCTTATTCGGCCACTGATCCACTGCCAGGCCGCGTCAATCGGTTGCCGCGGAAATACCCTGCTCTCGCCTTTGATGAAAAAGCCACCCCACTTGACCCATGCCGAACCAGCGACAATAGCAAGTTCACCGAAGTCGGCGTTTTGCCTTTGCCCGCAAAAGGGATCACCCCGGGTCGCCTCGAAGTCCCATCTTTCGAAAGACGGATCCTTCAGGAACAGGACGTTGTATCTGCTGATCATTATCGGAATCTCAGGTTAGTTACGTTTTAATAATGGCTTCAGGCGGTAGCTTGAGATTAGCCGCATCGGTTCCTTTCGCTTACGATACATAAAAGTCAGTACCGGGTTCAAACAGGATTCAGGGTCGCGCCGAATCATCGGTGCCCCAGAATTCGATTGGCTTCGAGGGGAACCCGCCAGGCAATCGAGCCGGGGTATCACTCGCAGCGTATAGTCTGCCGCCGGAGGTGTCGCCGGCACCTCCGCGTGATAGGAACAGCCGCTTACTGCGCCCACCAGTTGCCGCGTGGCTTTCATCTCGATCCGCTCGGGCGCACCAGTCTCGAGCCCATTGGCATAAAGCTCGGCGCACACGGCCTCGGGGCCAAGCTTATCGAGATAGAGCTGCGCTGCAAAAACGTGTTGCTCATCGTCGCTGGTAAACCTGACTTCGCCAAAAGGTAGCGCAGACCATTTCTGCTCGAGCTGGCGTTGCCCGCAGTTCATGCCTGGGTCTATTTGAAAATATAGCTTTTTATACTTGAGGCCAGTCATGAGCATGCCTATTCCACCGGTTTAGAGCAATGGGTGAGCGTCTAACACCGCAACCGACCGTCACCTGTTATCATCCTCTGGTTGATTTTCTTTTTACGGCTGGTTTCTTTGCAACGGGCACCGCTTTTCTCGTATTCCCCGTGGCTTTGGCCTTCGCTATTTTTGCCTTACTCCCGGTCGCAGCTTTCTTTAACTTCGACGGCGCGGCCCTGGATTTCGCGCTTACTTTGTTCGCGCTTGCCAGACCCTTTTTCGGGAGAGTTAACTTGAGCGTGCCACTCCTGGATGACTTCAACTGGATTTTGTCCTCGTTCACCGCTGCGGGTAGTGGAAATGACTGGTAAAAATATCGTGTCTGTGACTTTGATTCAGTATTTCCATCTTGTTTACTGATGCTGGTCTCCTTGTGGGAACCTGAAACCCGCAGCTCGCCATCACAGACTTCAACCTCGATTTCTTGCGGCGTAAAGCCCGTCACACCGCCTTCCACCACAATATTCTTCCCCTGGTCTTTGAGTTGCAGGTCGATATCGGAAAGAACCTCTGACCTGGCCTGAAACCAGTCCGTCAACGAATCTCCATCATGGGAGCTACGATTCAGGAAATTATAATAAGCGCGTTCGCGAATCATATTCTGTATCTTGTGAAAGCTATCGCCAAACGAATCACGGACATGGACGACGGGTTTAGTTGTGGGGGTTGGTGACGCCATTTTTCTGCTCCTGCTTGCGCAAATAGTTGCCTTACAGTGTGCTTGCATACAGCAGCGAGGCACTTAAAATTCGCTACCTGATGCAAGCATAAGCAATCCTTGGCGATACGGATTGACCTCAATCAAGAAGAAGCCATGTTCAGGCCAGGCCACTACTCCGCGCGAGCATAATTGGAGGGGCAAGTGGGAGATACGGGGTCAGACTGACGCCTTGAGGTTTTCATCGGCTGATTTTCTGCTCTAATGCAGAGATTAACTTACAGTAGTTCCACAGATTCTTGCCGTCCCCGATTTCCCCTCCACCGAGTACAGCAGGCTGTAGATGGAGAGCATTGTCCATCGGTATATCCGCAATGCGCCTGGACATAGGGGCATTGCGCTATTTTAGTGTCGCGCTGGGACAGACCATTTCCAGTCACTGATCTCCGGCATATCACGACCGTGCTTGCGGATGTACTGCTTGTGCTCAATTAGCTTTTCCTTGAGTTGCTGCTTCAGGTAGATGCCTCGGTCACCAACTTGTGGCAGGCGGTCGATAGTGTCCATCACCAGGTGGAAACGATCCAGGTCATTGAGCACCGTCATGTCGAAGGCTGTGGTGATGGTGCCCTCCTCCTTGTAGCCGCGCACGTGGATATTATCGTGATTAGTGCGGCGGTAGGTTAACCGATGGATCAACCACGGGTAGGCGTGGTAGGCGAAGATGACAGGCTTATCCCTGGTGAAAATCTGGTCGAAATCGATGTCGCTGAGACCGTGCGGATGTTCGCTCGGTGGTTGCAGCTTCATCAAATCGACAATGTTGACCACGCGAATTTTCAGTTCGGGCAAGTGCTCACGCAGGATCGAGACGGCGGCCAGCGTCTCCAGTGTCGGTACATCGCCACAGCAGGCCATGACTACGTCGGGCGTGGTGGCCTGGTCATTGCTGGCCCACTGCCAGATACCGATTCCTTCGCTACAATGACTCACCGCAGCATCCATCGACAGCCATTGTGGTGCCGGATGCTTTCCCGCAACCACCACGTTGACATAATGACGGCTGCGCAGGCAATGGTCCATCACCGACAGCAGGCAGTTGGCATCCGGGGGAAAGTAGACTCGCACTATCTGGGCTTTCTTGTTGACGACATGATCGATAAATCCAGGATCCTGGTGGGTGAAGCCGTTGTGGTCCTGGCGCCAGACATGCGAGGTCAGCAGGTAATTCAGCGAGGCGATCTTGCGCCGCCACGACAGCTGCGCGGTGACCTTGAGCCATTTGGCGTGCTGATTGAACATCGAATCAACGATGTGAATAAACGCTTCGTAGCAGTTGAAAAGTCCATGTCGCCCAGTGAGCAGGTAACCCTCGAGCCAGCCTTCACATTGGTGTTCGCTGAGCATTTCCAGGACGCGGCCACTGGGCGTGAGAAATTCATCGTTGGGCCGGGTCGAGGCATTCCATTGACGCCCCGTCACTTCGAACACTGCACCGAGCCCGTTGGATAGCGTTTCGTCCGGGCCAAATACGCGGAAATTACGTCGCTCATTGTTGAGCCGGGTGATGTCTCTGAGGAAAGGCCCAAGCACATGCGTGTCGCCGATTCCGTGTGTCCCGGGTTCCGGCACGTCGACCGCGTAGTCGCGAAAATCCGGCATGCGCAGGTCGCGCAGCAGCATGCCACCGTTGGCGTGTGGATTCGCCCCCATACGGCGTCCTGCAGCTGGCACTAGCTCGGCAAGGTGCGCCTGCAACCGGCCCGCCTCATCGAAAAGTTCCTCCGGCCGGTAGCTCCGGAGCCAGTCTTCCAGCAGCTTGAGGTGTTCGGGGTTGGCGCGCGGATGTAGCGGTACCTGGTGCGCTCGGAAAGTATCTTCGACCTGCAGGCCATCGACAACTCTGGGCCCTGTCCAGCCCTTGGGGGACTTGAGAACTATCATCGGCCAACGAGGCCGCATGCCGTCGCCATGGATGCGCGCCCTGTCCTGTATTGCACCTATGTCCTCGACAGCGCTGTCCAGGGCGCTGGCCATGAGCCGATGCATCCTTTGCGAATCGTCGCCTTCAACAAAGTAGGGACTCCAGCCGCAACCCTTTAGAAACTGCTCGAGTTCATCATGCTCGATGCGGGCCAGCACGGTGGGGCTGCTGATCTTGTAGCCGTTGAGATGCAGGATCGGCAGTACCGCGCCATCACTGACGGGATCCAGGAATTTATTGGACTGCCAGGCCGTGGCCAGCGGCCCGGTTTCCGCTTCGCCATCGCCGATTACGCAGGCGACGACGAGATCGGGATTGTCGAATACCGCCCCGAACGAATGACTGAGCGAATAGCCCAGTTCGCCGCCCTCGTGGATTGAGCCAGGACATTCGGGCGACGCGTGGCTAGGAATGCCACCAGGAAACGAGAACTGCCTGAACAATTTCTGCATTCCCGCCTCATCCTGGCTGATGTCGGGATAGACCTCACTGTAAGTGCCTTCGAGATAAGTATTGCTCACCACGGCCGGGCCTCCATGCCCGGGACCCGAAACATATATCATATCGAGGTCATATTGCTTGATAACCCGGTTCAAATGTACATAAATGAAGTTCTGACCCGGAGTCGTGCCCCAGTGCCCGAGCAGCATATTCTTCACATCCGAGAGCAGCAATGGTCGTTTCAGCAGTGGATTATCGTAGAGGAAAATCTGTCCTACCGACAGATAGTTGGCCGCACGCCAGTAGGCATCTACGCGTTCCAGTAATTCGGACGTCATTGTCTTGGGTTTCATTTTGCATGTTCCCTGGTGGTGTCGGGATTGATAATGCCTACCATGGGTCTCGCAGTCATTAAATCCTCGTTGATATGAGTGACTCGAACCTGGAATATCTCAGGGTCGATGTCCTCAAAAAGCCATCCACAGATCATTTCCCGGTGACGAAAGTAGAGGCGATCCTGACAAATATTAAAAGCCGTCGAATCTGGGCACATCGCGGTTTTGGTCAGGCGCAGCGGATCTTAGCTTTGGCATGGTGTCTCTCGTACCTATCGAATCTCTGGTCTTTATGCCGCTCCCTTCAGTGAGGGATATGGCGCATATCCTGGACCAACATTTCAGGTGTGACGAGATCCACACTCCCTTCCATGACAATGTCCTGACTTTTCGCGCATACATTACTGTTGACAGTCAATACAGCGCATTTTCAAAAATGCTCGATTGCGGCAACCGACTATAGGTAAACGCGATGTGGAATTCTAGGTAAATCGGCGTCGGCCTTATTGATTGAGGTCAAGTGGCGGGGTGAATCACAATAACCTGCCGCCGTGCTTAAGGATACGATAGAGGCAGGTATCTCAGGGGAACGCCAGTCCGGCTCCGCCTGAAGCGGCTGATTTTAATCCCGGGAAAACCAACGAAACATCCGGGCCGGCCCAGGGAGCGCACCGCATGCTTCAAGTCCTGATTACTGCGCATTGATCTGGCGCAACCTCGCAGATAGCGAAAAGCCCGGTCGCAAGGATTAGAAAAAACACCCGCTAACCAGGAACAGGTGTCGCCAGCCAATGCGCTACCACAGCGCGCCGGCATTCACCTGGATATCCTCCATGGTGATACCGAGCGCGTCGTCATGGCACAGGAAGGCCGCCAGGGAACCCAGTTCGTGCGCTTGCACAAGGCGCTTCTGCGGTTGCTGGGCAACCAGCATGGCGATTTCCTCATCGACGCTGCGCCCGGCATTGTGCGCCTGGATTGCCATGCTTTGATCAAACATTTCGGTTTGCACCCAGGTCGGGCTGATGACCACTGAACTCACGCCATGCGGGGCGCCTTCGAGCGCAACCGCTCGATTCAGGCCGAGCAAACCCGATTTGGAAGCACAGTATGCCGCGTGATCGGCTACGGCCGTGGTCGCCGCGGTCGAGCCGATGTTGATAATGCGGCCCCAACGGCACTCGATCATCGGCGGCAAACAGGCGCGAATCATGCGAAAGGGACCGGAGAGATTGATATCGATGACGTCCAGCCAGGATTGCTCATCATGACCGCAGACGAATTCGTGAGTGGTGACACCAGCGGAGTTCACCAGGATGTCGGCGTGGCCATAGGCGCTCGCCAGCCCATCGATAAAGGCATCGATACTGTCATTATCGGCAACGTCCAGGCGCTGGCAAAACAATCGCTCTGCAACCTGGTCGAGCTCCTCGATGGCGGTCTCCGGTAAGCTGCGCGCACCCACCGCAATCGTCGCCCCACGCGCAGCCAGTGCCAGCGCAATCGCTTTGCCGATCCCACTGAAGCCTCCGGTGACGATCGCAATCCGACCCTCGAGGTAGGTTTCCATCTGCCGTTACCAGGCACCGGTAGTAGGCATGGAAATCCAGGGTTCCGCCGGTTCCAGTGGATCACCTTTTTGCAGCAATTCGATCGAGATATTGTCCGGAGAGCGGAAAAATGCCATGTGCCCGTCGCGCGGCGGCACGTTGATGGTGACGCCTGCATCCAGCATTTTCTGGCACAGCGCGTAGACATCGTCGACCGCGTAGGCCAGGTGCCCGAAATTGCGACCACCCTGGTAGACCTCGCCATCCCAGTTGTAGGTCAGCTCGACCAGTGGTGCTTTTTCGGCCCGGGCCTGCGTCAGATCATCCGGCGCGGCAAGGTAAACCAGCGTAAACTGCCCCTCCTCGCTCTCGTAGCGACCGGTTTCAACCAGGCCCAGCAAATCGCGATAAAATTCAAGGGAAGCGTCCAGATCGTGCACGCGCACCATGGTGTGTAGGTATTTCATGAGTTCTTCCAGCGGATTAAACAGGCGCCGATTATGCCATAGCTGATTCGTGCTGGTAAGCTGCGCCGGAATTCACTAACATCGAACTAAATCACTGCCCGATCCGCCTGCAAAACATTATGAAATTCAATCCCAATGTTCTCGATTGCGCCGCAGCCCCTATCGCCGAAGCCTGGTCCTGGGTGCGCGATCCGCAATCCGACAACCTGATCGATATGTGCCAGGCGGTTCCCGCGCATCTGCCGCCGCAGTCCTTGCGAGACTATCTCGGGGAGGCCATCAAGGCTGGTGAAGGTGCGACCTATACCGATATTCGCGGCATCGTGCCATTGCGCGAGGCACTCGCAGAAAATATCAGCGCGCGTTACCAGGGAAGAGTCGACAGCGACGACATCCTGATAACAGCCGGTTGTAACCAGGCGTTTTGTTCCGTTATCGACTCGCTGTGCCAGGCCGGCGATGAGGTCATCCTGCCGCTCCCCTGTTACTTCAACCACCAGATGTGGCTATCGACGCGCGCGGTGACCCCGCGCTACCTGTCGTTCAATCCCGACACCGCGATGCCCGATGTCGACGAGGCTCGTGGATTGATCAACGAGCGCACCCGCGCGCTACTACTGGTCACGCCGAATAATCCCAGTGGCGCGATCTATAGCCCTGAATGCATCCTGCAGTTTTTTGAACTTGCCCGCGAACACGGGCTGGCGCTGATCATGGATGAAACCTATCGTGATTTTATTGATATAGAGCAACTTCCACACGGCTTGTTTGCCAGCGATGACTGGCGCGATACGCTGGTACACCTGTACAGCTTTTCCAAGGTATTCAGTCTCACCGGATTTCGCACCGGCGCCGTAGCCTGTGGCCAGCCCTTGCTCAAACAGCTCAGCAAGGTACAGGACTGTACCGCGATCTGCGCGCCACATGCCGGTCAGCTCGCCGCGGTTTACGGCCTGCAAAATTTACACGACTGGAAACTCGAAAAATCGGCCGAGCTGGCCCAGCGCGCTATCCTGATTCGGCAGGCATTCGCGCATCCCGAGCTCGACTATCGCCTGATCAGCGCCGGAGCTTACTTCGCCTACATCCAGCATCCGTTTGCCGAAAAGGCGCGTGCCGTGGTGCGACGTCTGATCGAGGAACACGAGCTGTTATGCCTGCCCGGTAGCTATTTCGGCCAGGACCAGGATCGCTTTATCCGTCTGGCCTTTGCCAATGTACACGAGCGACATTTCAACGATGTCATAGCCCGCTTGATCGCCAGCCAGCGCTAAGGAGAATCGACATGAGCAAACCGATTAAAGGTGCCTGCCTCTGCGGGCGCGTCCGCTACCAGGTCAGCGGTCCCTTCGACGCATTTTACCTGTGCCACTGCAGCCAGTGCCGCCGCTCAACCGGCAGCGCCCACGCGGCCAACATATTTACCACCGTGGACCGACTGGAATGGCTTGCCGGAGAAGAATTGATCAAGCGTTACATGCCCGACGAACCTGGGGTTATCAGCAAGTGCTTCTGTAGCCATTGTGGTTCACTGGTACCCTATACCAGCATCAAGAGTGGGCGCCTCATCATTCCCGCGGGATCGCTCAGCGAGCCTCCCGGTATCGACCCACAACATAATATTTACTGGAGCGATCGCGCCGACTGGTACGATGCCGGCCTCACCGCAAAGCGCACACCGCAGGACCCCGACGACTGAACCTTTATGCCTGCCGGCAGTCTCAGTCACAATCGATAACAAGAGACTCAGCATGCTACGCACCGCGATCCTGCTGCTGGTTTTTCCCGGCGGTATATATGTCGACGACTCGCACGCCGCCAGCCCGGATGTCGCCAGCCAGTATATGCCCTCACCCGAAATAGAAGCTCTGAACGAATCGGAATCGGCGTTCACCCTGGGAGGCAGCCGTATCAGCGTCGAAATTCGCGACCGCGTGCTGCGCGGCAAGAAAGACATGCTGCTCGAATGGGTGGTCTATTCCGCCGATACGGTAAGCCGGTACTACGGCCGTTTTCCGGTCGACAAGGTACGCATCAAGGTGCAGGTTGCCGGTGGCCATGCAGTCCGCTTCGGCCAGGCCTTCGGTGGAGAATCACCCTTGGTTCGCGTTGTCGTTGGCGAGGAGGTCACGCCCGAGGCGCTGCGCCGTGACTGGATCATGGTGCACGAAATGGTACACCTGGCGATGGCCGACGTGCCCGAGGCGAATCGTTGGTGGCTGGAAGGCCTCTCGACTTACGTGGAATCGATTGCACGCGCGCAGCGAGGCCATTTGAACGAGGATTTTGTCTGGAACGGTTTTTACCATCGTATGCCGCAGGGGCTACCCCAAAGCGGTGACCGCGGTCTCGATCAAACGCCGACCTGGGGTCGAACGTACTGGGGCGGCGCGTTGTTCTGTCTGCTTGCCGACATCGAAATCCGCAAGCTCACCGACAATCGGAAAAGCCTGCAGGATGCGTTGCGCGGTATCCTGGAAGACGGTTACTCGATGCAGACCAGTGCTACCCCGATGCAGATTTTCGAATCGGCCGATCATGCGGTCGGTGTCAGCGTACTGGTGCCCCTGTATCACAAAATGAAAGCAGACCCCTTTCCCATTGACCTTGAGCGGCTATGGCGGGAGCTCGGTGTTGGCGTTGACAACGATACCATCGTCTTCGACGACGACGCACCGCTCGCGCATATTCGCAAAGCTTTACTGAAGAGCTAGCCCGCAGTTCTCACCACTGTCCTGCTGCGGACGCCGATAGGCTCACTGTGATGGACCGTACTCCCGGCGGCCGGCTTAACGTCGTTCTGAAGCTAGTCGATATAATCCAGCAGTCGCCGCCAGGCGGCCAGCTTCTGCGCGAAGTTCATTCCGGCGTTGGCGGGGCTGGTGGACGGCATTGGCAACAACTCTAATTCATTGGCGGCGGGAAGCTGAGGCACAATCAGCTTGCGGAAGTAGTTTGCCGACGTCGCACCATTACAGGCAACCGCTCTGATCCCGGGATACTCGACGAGCAATCCGGGTATATCGTTGGCTTCCACCGAATCGCGCCTGATGCTGGCATCGAGACTACCGGGACGATCACAGCGTTTCAGGGTATCCCACAGGATTACCGGCGCCTCACTGATCTGTGCAATACGCTGCGCATAGTCGGTATCGGCGTCAAGCGAGAATAAATCGGCCATGATCGGCCAGAAAACATTGCGCGGATGCGCGTAGTATTGCACCGCTTCGAGCGAGGCGATGCCAGGCATACTGCCGAGAATCAGAACCTGAGGCCGCTTGCCCATAATGGGCGCAAACGACTGAACCCTAGCCCGCATATCTCACCGATTTACCTCACGAGGGCAACGAAAAGACGCTGTGATGCGCCCTCGGACCAGAGGCCCGCGGGCCGGGTGCAGTTGACACTACGTTAAGCGGGCCGACGGGAGCACTACGCGCCACTATGCGCTATGCGTCGTCCGACGCGCGACTGCATGGATGCAGCGGTCCAGCGTCCCGGAGTTAGAGCAACGCATGGAGCAGTTGCCGAGCAGGAATTTGGTGAGATATGCGGGCTAGCCACGCGGAACCTATTTCTTCATCTGGTCGAAGAATTCCAGGTTAGTCTTGCTGGATTGCATACGACCGAGCACGAATTCCATCGCTTCGATTTCGTCCATCGAATGGAGGAACTTGCGCAGGATCCAGACTTTTTGCAATTCATCCGGATCGATTAACAACTCTTCGCGACGCGTACCCGAACGGTTGATGTTGATCGCCGGGAACACGCGTTTCTCGGCGATGCGGCGATCGAGATGAATTTCCATGTTACCGGTACCTTTGAACTCCTCGTAGATAACCTCATCCATCTTCGAACCGGTTTCCACCAGCGCGGTTGCAAGTATCGTCAGGCTACCGCCCTCCTCGATGTTACGCGCAGCGCCGAAGAACCGCTTCGGGCGATGCAGCGCATGTGCGTCGACACCACCCGTCAACACTTTCCCCGAGGAGGGGATGGTGGTGTTGTAGGCACGCGCCAGGCGCGTAATCGAATCCAGCAGGATAACCACGTCGCGCCTGTGTTCGACCAGGCGCTTGGCCTTTTCGATAACCATTTCGGCGACCTGAACATGACGACTGGCGGGTTCGTCGAAGGTGGAGGCGACCACTTCACCCTTGACCATACGCTCCATCTCCGTGACTTCTTCCGGGCGCTCATCGATCAGCAGTACGATCAGGTAGCAATCCGGGTTGTTACTGGCAATGCTTTGCGCGATGTTTTGCAGCATTAACGTCTTACCGGCCTTCGGTGGCGACACGACCAGGCCACGCTGCCCTTTGCCGATGGGCGACACCAGGTCGACGATACGCGCGGTGATGTCTTCGGTGCTGCCGTTGCCACGTTCCAATGGCATGCGCTCATTCGGATGCAGCGGTGTCAGGTTTTCAAACAACACCTTGTGCTTGACGTTTTCCGGTAGATCGAAATTGATTTCATCGACCTTGAGTAACGCGAAGTAACGCTCATTGTCCTTGGGCGGACGAATCTTGCCGCTTACCGTATCACCGGTACGCAGATTGAAACGCCGAATCTGGCTTGGCGACACGTAAATATCGTCAGGACCGGCAAGGTAAGAACTGTCGGCGGAACGCAGAAACCCGAATCCGTCCTGTAAGATTTCCAGTACACCTTCGCTGAAGATGTCCTCGCCTTTCTTGGCCTGCGACTTGAGGATACTAAAGATGATGTCCTGGCGACGCATGCGCGCCGAGTGATCACCACCCATCGATTTCAAAGTTTCGATCAGATCGGGGACGGAGTGTTGTTTCAGCTCGTTAAGATTCATATTGGAGGGTACTGTGGCAGGTTGCGGAATTTAGACGTAAAAACGGCCTACGGGTGTTGTGTTGGGAACGTTACTTGGTTTTTTTGTTCAGGAGTGCCGAGGAAAACGGCGACGACTTAGT
>JAJDOF010000135.1 GCA_022340305.1 Gammaproteobacteria bacterium | reverse complement strand
GTCGACATCAAGGATTTCACCCCGATTGGCCGCATGGCCGAAGATACCTTCCTGCTGTGGGTTAATTCCGACCGCAAGGATATCAATAACATGGATGATTTTGTGAAAGCCGCCAAGGCCAAGGGTAGCGACTGGATCATGGCAGGCACCGGCAAAAACTCGGAAGACAACCTGCTTACCGACTTCCTCAACACGGCCTATGGCCTGAAGATGAAGTATGTGCCCTACAAGGGCGGCGGCAAGGTTGCCAAGGAGCTGGCTGGCAACAACGCGGATTCGACCGTGAATAATCCTTCAGAGCAGCTCGGCTTCTATCAAGCTGGCACCACCAAGGCGATAGCCTCTTTCACCGACGATCGCCTGCCGCTGTTCCCGAATACCCCGACCTTCAAGGAACTCGGTAAGGATTATGTCTACTACATGCAGCGCACCGTGGTGGGAGCGCCGGGTATGAGCAAGGAAGCAGCTGCTTACTACCAGGATCTTTTCCGCAAGGTGTTCAACTCGGCCAAGTGGCAGAAATACACCAAGGACAAGAGCTTGCAGGGTGACTTCCTGACCGGTGACGCCCTGATGAAATACTGGTTAAAGGAACGCGATGTTCATCGCACCATGCTCAAGAATATGGGCGTTTTGAAGTAAACCTGTAATTTATCCATTCAGCGTAGCTAGGGGAGGTCCCGGGTCATGACGGTCAGAACTGCAGAATTGTTAATGGCAATAATGATGGGGATCTTCTCTATCTACCTGATGGTTAAAAGCAACGAATTGCCGGTCGGCTGGATCAAGGGGTCCGGCCCTGGCGGTGGCACCTGGCCTTTCTGGCTGTCCGCCATCATGTTGATTTCCTGTTGTGGGATCCTGTTCAACTGGTTTCGTAAGCATGGTCCCGTTGCGAGTTCGACCAAGACTTATATTCAGGCGCACGTGTTGATGGATGTCGGCGCTGTTGCCGCGTCGTTGATTGTTACCGTCGCCCTGTTCTCGTTCATCGGGATCTACGGTGCATTGCCGCTTTTCCTGATGTTCTACCTGCGCTTTCTGGGCAGGCATACCTGGTGGTTGTCGGGAACCCTTTCGATCCTGATTCCCGTCGTCATTTTTTACTTTTTCGAGATCACGCTAAAAATCATTCTGCCCAAGGGAATCACCGAACCGTTGTTCCTGCCGCTTTACAAGATGTTTTTTTAGCCGATTGTTTTTTCCTGGGCGTTGTTGAAAAAGGACAAATAAATGTTAGAGACATTACAGCTTCTCGGCGATGGTTTCCTGGTGGTGTTCGAGCCGCAGAACCTGATGCTGATCATCGGCGGTTGTGCACTCGGTTTATTCATCGGTGCGATGCCCGGCCTGGGCTCGGTCAATGGTGTTGCGATCCTGTTGCCGCTGACGTTCCTGGTGCCGCCGACCGGCGCTATCATATTTCTCGCGGCGATTTATTACGGCGCGATGTACGGCGGTGCTATCTCTTCGATCATGCTCGGAATCCCCGGCGCCTCGACCGCCGTGGCGACAACCTTTGACGGCAGGCCGCTGGCGAAACAGGGTCTGGCCGACAAGGCGTTGACGGCTGCCGCGGTAGCCTCCTTTGTCGGCGGTTCGATCTCGGTCGTGCTGTTTACCTTTTTCGCGCCACCGCTGGCGCACGTTGCGCTGGTGTTTGGTGCGCCGGAAGAATTCGCGCTGATGATGCTGGCCTTTGCCACCTTCGTCGGCCTCGGCGGTGACGATATTTTCAAGACTATTTTTTCGATTTCGATTGGACTGGTGCTCAGTGCGATCGGCTTCGACATCATTTCCGGCGAACCGCGCCTGGTGTTGTGGGACATCACCGGCTTCCTGCACGGCGTCAATTTCCTGGTACTGGCGATCGGCATTTACGGTATCGGCGAGATGCTGTGGACGGTCGAGGAACACGCCCTCGGCGGCGGTGAAAGCATGCTCTCCGAGGCGACCGTCACGGTCAAGCGCACCTTGGCCAACCTGCGCGAACTGGTCGGGACCTGGAAGACGATGTTGATGGGTTCGGTGCTGGGTTATTTCGTCGGCATCCTGCCGGCGGCCGGAGCTACGCCCGGCTCGTTGATGGCTTACGGTATCGCCAAGCAGATTTCCAGTCACCCTGAAAAGTTCGGTAAGGGCAACGTCGAGGGCGTGGTTGCGCCGGAGGCGGCGAACAACGCTGCGAGTACCGGCTCCATGTTGCCGATGTTGACGCTCGGTATCCCCGGTTCGCCGACGACGGCCATTCTGCTGGGCGGCATGGTCATCTGGGGCCTCGAGCCCGGCCCGCGCCTGTTTACCGATCACAGTGAATTCGTCTGGGGCCTGATTGCCTCGTTGTATGCGGCGAATCTATTTGCGGTCATCATCAACCTGGCGTTCATCCCGGTATTCATCAGGATACTGAAAACGCCGTTTACTATCCTGGCACCGATTATTTTCGTGCTGTGCCTGATCGGCGGCTATGCGCCGACCGAGTCGATGCACGATGTCTGGCTAATGATCATCTTCGGAATCGTCGGTTACCTGATGCGTAAACTCGATTATCCGCTTGCGCCGGCAGTCCTGGCCATCGTGCTGGGTCCGTTGGCCGAGCCGGCGTTGCGCCAGTCGCTGATTATCAGCGATGGTGAGTTTTCGATTTTCTTCACTCGCACCTACGCAGGTCCGATCATGATTATCGCAATTCTCCTGCTGTTTCTGCCGTTGCTGAAAATCATTTATGACCGGCTACGTAAGCCAAAAGCACAAGTTCAATAGGCGAGCTCGAAGATGCCAAATTACGCAACTTCGAGTGGGATCGTGGCATGAGCTTGCCTGGCATAGTACCGCTGGCACAGGCCAAGGGTCTCAAGACCCAGGTTTACGAAGCCCTGCGCGAATTGATCGGGCATATGGATATCTATGGCAGCCGTGATCCGATCCGCCTCGACGAACGTGCTCTAGGCGAGCAGCTCGGTGTTAGTCGTACCCCGGTTCGCGAAGCGTTATCACGCCTCGAGCAGGAAGGCATTGTGGAAAATATCGCGCGCCGTGGCGCCTTCGTGGTGCGCAAGAGCAAAGATGAAATCCTCGATATCGTCGACGTCTGGGCCGCGCTTGAAAGCATGGCGGCGCGCCTGGCGACCAGTCGCGCCAGTGATGAGGAGATTTCCCGGTTACGTAAAAACTATTCGACTTTCGACGGTGACGGCGCGCGTGCTCATATCGATGAGTACTCGGATACCAATATCGAGTTCCATCAAACCATTATCCGGCTCGGTCATTCGGAGCTGATCACGCAAATGGCGGATCAATTGTTTTTCCACATGCGCGCGATTCGGGCCAGCACCATCAAGGATCGCGACCGGGTGGCGCAGTCGGTGATGGATCACAGTCGTATCATCGAGGCGATCGAGGAACGCGATGCCTACCGTGCCGAGCAACTGGTCAGAGATCACGCGCTCGAACTGGCTAAACACATTGATCGTTATGTCGATTATCTGGATTAACCTGATCGATAACACCGGCGTCAGCCGGAAATAGTCATCATTTCAGACCGGTATCAATATCGAACCGGCACAGCTAAGAAAGGAGTTAATTGTTATGTCAACTGTATCAGATACCGCCACAGACACGCTGAAGGCAAAAACGAAAGATGGATCGGTCATATCGGGTGGTCACCTGGTCGCCAAGGCGCTCAAGGCCGAAGGCGTCGATACCATATTCACGCTGTGCGGTGGACACATCATCGATATCTATGATGGATGCCTGGATGAAGGCATTCGCATCGTCGATGTGCGCCACGAACAAACTGCTGCGCACGCTGCCGATGGTTATGCGCGCCAGACCGGCAAACTGGGTTGCGTGGTGACCACCGCGGGTCCCGGTTGTACCAATGCCGTTACCGGTGTTGCGACTGCATTTCGTTCCGAAAGTCCAATTCTGCACATCGGCGGGCAAAGTTCATTGAGCCAGCACAAGATGGGCTCGCTACAGGATTTACCGCACGTCGACATGATGACGCCGATCACCAAATTTGCCTCGGGCGTGTTCTCTACCGAACGAGTAGCCGACATGGTGTCGATGGCTGCGCGCGAATGCTTCAATGGTGCCTACGGCCCGTCCTACCTCGAAATACCGCGCGACATACTCGATCGCGAGATTCCGATTGAATCGGCGATCATCCCCAAACCCGGTTCCTACCGTGCATCGGTCAAGTCGATCGGCGATCCGGCTGATATCGAAAAGCTCGCGGATATCCTGGTGAAAGCCAGGCGCCCGGCCGTATTGCTGGGACAGCAGGTGTGGGCGTCACAGGGTGCCGATGCAGCCATCAGTTTCGTGCGTGCGCTGGATATTCCGGCCTACATGAACGGCGCCAGCCGTGGCATGCTGCCGCAGGGCGATCCACATCACTTCGATCGCACACGCAGCGATGCCTTCAAGAATGCTGACGTCATCCTGATTGTCGGTACCCCCTTCGACTTTCGCATGGGTTACGGCAAGCGCATTTCCAAAGAGGCGACCCTGGTGCAGATCGACCAGAGCTACGCCACGGTCGGCAAGAACCGCGACATCAGCCTCGGCCTTGCCGGCGATCCCGGTTCCATCCTGGCCGCAGTTGAACAGGCGGCATCGGCTCGTAGCGACAACGGTGCACGCCAGGAACGGCAGAAGTGGATGGCCGAACTGCGCGACATCGAAGCCACCAAGCTGGAAAAACTGATGCCGATGTTCACCACCGATCAGAACCCGATTCATCCCTATCGCCTGGCCTATGAAATCAATGAGTTTCTTGGTGAAGACACGATTTACATCGGCGACGGCGGCGACATTGTCACCATTTCCGCGCAGGCGGTGCGTCCGCGTAATCCCGGGCAATGGATGGATCCGGGCGCGCTCGGCTCCCTCGGTGTCGGCACCGGATTTTCGATGGCGGCAAAGCTCGCCCATCCCAACAAGGAAGTAGTCTGCCTCTACGGTGACGGCGCCTTCGGCATGACTTCATTCGACATGGAAACCGCGCAGCGCTTTGGCGCGCCGTATCTCGCCGTGATCGGTAACAACTCGGCAATGAACCAGATTCGCTACGGCCAACTCGCCAAGTATGGCCAGGAGCGTGGCGATATCGGCAACAAGCTCGGTGATGTGCCTTTCTCCAAGTTTGGCGAAATGATCGGGGGTTACGGTGAGGAAGTACATGAGGCTAGCCAGATCCAACCTGCGATGCAGCGCGCGCGCGAGGCCATTGCCAGGACCGGCAAATGCGCTGTGGTCAATGTCTGGGTAGACCCGAACGAATATGCGCCGGGCACCAAGGCGCAAACCATGTACAAGTAATTCATTTGATATCTAACACTCTTTTTTCAGAGGTAACCAATGTCCAAGGCTCTAGACCACATTAAAATCCTGGATTTCACACATGTCCAGTCTGGCCCCACTTGTACCCAGCTATTGGCCTGGATGGGTGCGGACGTGATCAAGGTGGAACGTCCCGGTGTCGGCGATGCCACACGCAAGCAACTGGTCGATGTCGAAGGCGCAGATAGTCTTTACTTCACCATGCTCAACCACAACAAGCGTTCGTTGACGCTGAACACCAAGGATGAAAGCGGCAAGGAAGTGCTGGAGCGCTTGATCAAGACCTGCGACGTGCTGGTGGAGAATTTTGCGCCGGGCGCGCTGGATCGCATGGGCTTCAGCTGGGAGCGCATCCAGGAATTAAACCCGCGCATGATCATGGCATCGGTCAAGGGCTTCGGTCCCGGGCCTTACGAGGACTGCAAGGTTTACGAGAATGTCGCGCAATGTGCGGGTGGCTCTGCCTCCACTACCGGCTTTCGTGATGGTCTGCCGCTGGTAACCGGCGCCCAGATCGGCGATTCCGGAACCGGCCTGCACCTCGCTTTCGGTATTCTCGCGGCGCTGATACATCGTGATAAAACTGGTCGTGGTCAAAAAGTGCTGGCGGCGATGCAGGATGGTGTACTGAATCTATGCCGGGTCAAGCTGCGCGATCAGCAGCGCCTGAAGGCAGGGCCGCTGAAAGAATATTCACAGTTTGGTGAGGGCGTCCCCTTTGGTGAGGCGACACCGCGCGCGGGCAACGATTCCGGCGGTGGCCAACCGGGTCGCATACTCAAGTGCAAGGGCTGGGAAACCGATCCCGATTCTTATACCTATTTCATCACCCAGGCCGCTGTGTGGCAGAAGATCTGCGACGTGATCGGCAAGCCGGAGTGGAAGGAGGATCCCAGGTTTGCGACACCTCCATTACGCCTGCCGCATCTAAACGAGATTTTCGGCGCGATCGAAGAATGGACCATGACCAAGACCAAGTATGAAGTCATGGAAATTTGCAACCCGCTCGACATTCCGGTGGGTCCGATTCTGTCGATGAAAGAAATATCCGAAGAACCGTCATTGCGTGAGACTGGCACCATCGTCGAAGTCGATCATCCGGAGCGCGGGCCTTATCTTTCGGTGGGTTGCCCGGTCAAGCTTTCGGACAACGATGTCGTGGTGGAACGTTCGCCGCTGCTTGGCGAACACTCGGAAGAAATTCTCGCCTCGGTACTGGGTTATAGCGCCGAGGAAATTGCATCGTTGAAGGAAGCGGGCGTAGTTTAATACAGGTGTTGCAAGCCGCACGGGCGGTTCGTGGCTAGCGGAGAAATACTATGAGATTAATCTTACATGGACAGCAGGCTTACGGGAAATCGGTTCTCGAGGCCATTCTGGACAAGGGTGTAGACGAAGTTGTCGCGGTGTATTGCGCACCCGACAAGGAAGGCCGGCCACTGGATCCGATCAAGGAATTTGCAGTGGAGAAAGGGCTGCCGGTTTATCAACCCGAGTCCTATAAAAATCCCGCGGTCTGGGAGCAGATGGCGAGCCATGAAGCCGATCTGTGCGTGATGGCCTACGTGTTGTTATTCGTGCCGGAAGAGGCGCTCAACGTGCCGAAATACGGTTCGATTCAATACCATCCTTCGCTCTTGCCCTGGCACAAGGGACCGAGCTCGATCAACTGGCCGATCATCATGGGCAAGAAGAGAACCGGGCTATCGATCTTCTGGCCGGATAACGGTCTCGATACCGGGCCGATACTGTTGCAGAAAGAAGTGGAGATCGAAGCCGATGATACGCTGGGGTCAGTATATTTCAACAAACTGTATCCCCTTGGTGTCGAAGCCATGATGGAGTCGATCGAGCTGGTGCGCAACGGTACTGCGCCGCGTGCTGTGCAAGATCCCGAAGCTGGCAGTTACGAGGGATGGTGTCGCAAAGATGATGTACAAATCGACTGGAACAAGCCCGTCGATGAAGTGTATAACAGGATTCGTGGCGCCAATCCGCAACCGGGTGCCTGGACCACCTTTAACGGTGCCGAGTTCAAGATCTTCGACAGCCGCAAGGCCGAAGGTAACGGGGAGCCCGGAAGTGTGCTGGCTGTCGACGAGGCGGGTATTCTGGTGGCGACCCTTGATGCCGCTATCCGTATCATGAAAGTGCGCGCGGACGCGGGTAAGCTGGCTGCGGCTGAATATGCCAGTGCGGCGGGGATCGAGCCTGGCTCGGCGCTGGGAACATAGACGATCAGTTTGCAGAATCAACACTGCAGTCCAAACAATAGCTGACTGGTACGCCAGTCCGGGGAGAAAGGAATGAGTGATATAGAAATAGCACGCGCCGCCACGGCAAAGCCCATCGGCGAGATTGCGACAAAAATTGGTATACCGGACGAAGCCTTGATGCCTTATGGCAGAACCAAAGCCAAGATTGATCCGCAATACATTGCCAGCCTGCAAGACCAGCCCGATGGCAAGCTCATTCTGGTTACCGCGATCACACCGACCCCGGCCGGCGAAGGTAAAACCACGACATCGGTCGGATTGCACGATGGCCTGTGTCGTATCGGCAAGAAATCCATCGTCTGCCTGCGCGAGCCCAGCCTCGGTCCCTGCTTCGGCATGAAGGGTGGCGCCGCCGGTGGCGGTCACGCGCAGGTAATCCCGATGGAAGACATCAACCTGCATTTCACGGGTGATTTCCACGCCATTGGCGCTGCGCACAACCTGTTGTCGGCGTTGATCGATAACCACATTTACTGGGGCAATGCGGCTGGTCTCGATGCGCGGCGCATCAGCTGGCGGCGCGTCGTCGATATGAATGACCGCGCCTTGCGGGCCATTACCAATTCGCTCGGTGGGCCGGGTAACGGCTTCCCGCGTGAGGATGGCTTCGATATCACGGTTGCCTCCGAAGTCATGGCAATTTTCTGCCTGGCGCGCAACCTAGAAGATCTGCAGCAGCGCCTGAGCAAGATAATTATCGGCTATACCCGGGATTTCCAGCCGATTACCGCCGATGCCGTCAATGCGCCGGGAGCGATGGCGGTTCTGCTCAAGGATGCGATCGCACCGAACCTGGTACAGACACTGGAAAATAATCCAGCCTTCATTCACGGTGGTCCGTTTGCCAACATCGCGCACGGCTGTAATTCTGTCATTGCGACCACGACCGCACTCAAACTCGCCGATTACGTGGTCACCGAGGCCGGTTTCGGTGCGGATCTCGGTGCCGAAAAATTCTTTGACATCAAGTGCCGCAGTGCAGGCTTAAGCCCCGCTGCAGTCGTGCTGGTGGCCACGATTCGCGCGCTGAAGATGCATGGTGGTGTCGAAAAAGATGATCTCGGCAATGAAAATGTCGAGGCAGTAAAGGCAGGATGCAGCAATCTGGCGCGCCATATCAGCAACCTGAAGTCTTACGGCGTCCCCGTGGTGGTGGCGATCAATCGCTTCAGTGCCGACAGCGACGCGGAAGTGGCGCAGGTGCGCGAGACTTCTGCCGAACTCGGCGCTACCGCAATCGATTGTACTCACTGGGCTGACGGTGGAGCCGGTACCGAAGACCTGGCGCAGCACGTGGTTGCGATGATCGACAAGGGTGATAGCGAGTTCAAGACACTCTATCCGGACGATATGTCGCTGTGGGAAAAAATGCGCACCATAGCCACGCGTATTTACGGCGCCGATGATATCAGCGCCGATAAAAAAGTCCGTGATCAGATCGAGCAGTTCCAGAATTCCGGATTCGGTAATTTGCCGATTTGTGTCGCCAAGACCCAGTACAGCTTTACCACCGATCCGAACCAGAAGGGAGCTCCCAGTGGGCACGTGGTGCCGATACGCGAAGTGCGCCTGTCCGCAGGGGCTGGCTTCCTGGTATTCGTCTGTGGTGAAATCATGACGATGCCTGGCCTGCCGCGAGTTCCGGCTGCCGACAAGATTCATATCGATGATGCAGGCCTCATTCAGGGCCTGTTCTAACGCGAGGTTGATGCAGATGATCAAGATAATCCTGGTACCCCTGGATGGTACCGAGTCCAGCGTCGAGGTGTTGTATACCGCGCTGGTGGTGGCCGAGCGCTTCGATGCGCACATCAAGGCCGTGCACGTCAGCGAGCAAAGTGGTGAACCGTTCATGTTCAGTGGGTTGTCAGCCTCCTATCGCAAGGAATACGTCGAGATGAGCAACCAGGCGGTTGCCGCGCTTGCGGATACGGTGCGTGGACAATTCAATGCCTTTATCGCCGCGGGCGGCGTCAAGAAAACGGCCAGGCCATCCGCTGCTTCGGGGGTTACCGCGTCGCTGCATGTTTATGAAGGTGATGCCGAGTCGGTGCTGGTGCGGGAGTCGCGCCTGGTGGATGTGGTTGCGATGATGCGGCCAAGGAAAAATAAAATTGGCGGGGCTGGCGTGGGCGATTTGCACGAGTCATTGATGTTGAATTCAGGCCGGCCCATGTTGATCGTCCCGCCCGCACCGGAATGGCAGGCGCACAAGGTCGATCATGCCGCGATCGGCTGGAACGACAGTGTCGAGGCGAGCCGCGCGTTGTCCATGACCTTGCCGTGGCTTGTACAAATGAAAAAAGTGAGTGTGCTGGTGTCGAAGAAACGTGAGGCCGGTGTCGAAGATGTGATCGGCTATCTCAAGCGTCACGGCTGCAAGGCAGACCATCACGTTATCGGCGGTGCGGGCTCCAACGTCGGCAAGAAAATGCTGAGCAGTTGCCAGGAAATTGGTGCCGAATTCCTGGTGGTAGGCGGTTTCAGCCACACTCGGACTCGACAACGTTTGTTCGGGGGTGTCACCAGCTACCTGTTGAGTAATACCAATATCATCACAGTGATGGCGCATTAAGTTGTAGTTGTGGCGCAATCACTGGTTTTTGCAAGCTCCTCCCTGGGTTAAACTTTGCCCCGCTCGTTAACAGCGGGGGCTTTTTTCAGGATCGACCAACAGCAGAGAAATCATATGTCACAGCCTGAGCACAACAGCAACGCGGTCGACAATCGCAAACAGGGCCGCCGTGGCAAGCCCAAGGGCAGGGTCGTTGATCTCAACGCGTTGCTCGAGGTGCAAAGTCTGCTCGGAGATGCGTCCCGCGAACGCGATCTTTTGATCGAACATCTGCACAAAATCCAGGATAAGTTTCACCACCTGTCGGCGGCTCATCTGGCCGCGCTCGCGCATGAGATGCGCCTGTCGATGACCGAGGTTTACGAGGTCGCAAGTTTTTATCACCATTTTGACGTCGTGCGCGAGGGTGAAACTGCACCTGCAGCTCTGACGGTACGCGTCTGTGAATCGGTCAGCTGCGAAATGGCTGGTTGCGAAGATTTGATCGCGGCCCTCGAGGCAGGGCTCGGCGATGCGATTCGCGTGCAGCGAGTGCCCTGTGTCGGGCGTTGCGACAAGGCGCCGGTAGCGGTTGTCGATCAATATACCGTTGACATTGCGACGGTCGAATCAGTCACCAGGGCAGTTGATGCCGGGCATCGCGAACAGCCGTTACCCGCAGACAGCGTCGACTATGATGGCTATCGTGCGAATGGTGGCTACCAGCTTTATGAGCGGTTACTGGCGAGCGATATTGGCGCTGACGCCATCGTTGAGGCGCTCGAAGGGACCCAGTTGCGTGGCCTCGGTGGCGCCGGTTTTCCGGTGGGCCGCAAGTGGCGTATTTTGCGCGATCAACCCGCGCCACGCCTGTGCGCAATCAATATCGACGAAGGCGAACCGGGAACCTTCAAGGATCGCTATTACATGCTTTCCGACCCGCATCGCTTTCTCGAAGGCATGTTGATCGCCGCACAGGTAATCGATATTGATTCCTGCTACATCTATATTCGTGATGAATATCCGTCGGTGATTCGCATCCTCGAGCAGGCAGTCGATGATCTGCAGCGGCACTCCGGCTACGATTTACCCCATATTGAAATTCGTCGTGGTGCCGGTGCCTATATCTGCGGCGAAGAGTCGGCGATGATCGAATCGATCGAAGGCAAGCGCGGCATGCCGCGCCTGCGTCCGCCTTATGTGGCGCAGCTGGGTCTGTTCGGCCGGCCGACACTCGAGCATAATTGTGAGACGCTGTTCTGGATTCGCGATGTCATCGAAAAAGGCAGTGACTGGTTTGATTCGCAGGGTCGCAATGGGCGCAAGGGCCTGCGCAGCTTTTCGGTCTCAGGCCGGGTCAACAAGCCGGGTGTGCATCTCGCTCCGGCAGGTATCACCATCCGTGAATTGATCGCAGAGTACTGCGGCGGCATGCTCGATGGACACCGTTTTTACGGCTATTTCCCAGGTGGCGCCTCGGGTGGAATTCTGCCGGCATCGCTCGGTGATATCCCGTTGGATTTCGACACCTTGCAGGAGTACGGCTGTTTCATCGGTTCCGCCGCTGTCGTGGTGTTATCAGACCAGGACAGTGCCAAGCAGGCCGCGCTCAACTCGCTCAGGTTTTTTGCGCATGAATCCTGCGGTCAGTGCACGCCCTGTCGGGTTGGTTGTGAAAAAGCAGTCAGCATCATGGAAACCGGTAGCTGGGATATCGACCAATTGAACGATCTGTCGACCGTTATGATCGATGCGTCGATCTGTGGTCTTGGCCAGGCAGCGCCGAATCCGATCCTGTCGGTAATCAAGTATTTCCCGCACGAGCTCGGCATAGAGGAGAATCAGTAATGGCTGCGAATCCCGAAACCATCTTCGAAACTATCGAGTTCACGCTGAACGGCGCAGTGCTCGAAGCCTTGCCGGGTGAAACCATTCTGCAGGCGGCGGAGCGCACCGGCACCGAGATCCCGCACCTGTGTTATACCGAGGGCCTGCGTGCCGATGGTAATTGCCGTGCCTGCGTGGTCGAGATCGATGGCGAGCGTGTGCTGGCACCGAGCTGCTGCCGCAATCCGACCCCCGGTATGGTCGTCAAGTCGGACAATGAGCGCGCGCAAAAATCGCAAAAGCTGGTGCTCGAACTGTTACTTTCGGACATGCCCGAGAAGTCCTATACGCTGGACAACGAGCTGACTTACTGGGCCGACAAGCTCGAGGTCGGTAAGCCCAGATTCATACCCCGTCACCAGCCGCGGCCCGATCTGTCGCATCCGGCGATCGCGGTCAATCTCGACGCCTGTATCCAGTGCACGCGCTGCCTGCGCGCCTGTCGCGAGACCCAGGTCAACGATGTCATTGGCCTCGCGCAGCGCGGGCATCACGCCGAAATCGTGTTCGATATCGGTGACCCAATGGGTGAATCCACCTGCGTTGCCTGTGGCGAATGCGTCGCTGCCTGCCCCACCGGGGCCTTGAGCAATGCAACCGGTGCGCATCAAATCAAGGCCGATCGCGAAGTTGATTCAGTCTGTCCCTATTGCGGCGTCGGCTGTTTGCTGACTTACCACGTCAAAGACGACAGGATCCTGCGTGTCGAGGGCCGTGATGGTCCTGCCAACTTCAGTCGTTTATGTGTCAAGGGTCGCTACGGATTTGACTATGTCAACCATCCGCAACGCCTGCTGAAGCCACTGATTCGCAGGGAAGGCGTCCCCAAGGGAATGAACGAGTTTTTCGATCCGGGCGATCCTTCGAAGATGTTTCGTGAAGCCAGCTGGGAAGAGGCGATGGCGCTCGCGACCGGCGGCCTGAAGAAAATCAAGGATGATCTGGGCGGTGCCGGACTAGCTGGTTTCGGTTCGGCCAAGGGTTCCAACGAAGAGGCTTATCTGTTTCAGAAACTGGTGCGCACCGGTTTTGGCACCAACAATGTCGATCACTGTACCCGTCTCTGCCATGCGTCGAGCGTAGCGGCACTGCTCGAGGGAATCGGTTCCGGTGCGGTCTCGAACCAGGTCGAGGACGTCCAGCATGCCGAGGTTTTTCTCGTCATCGGTTCTAATCCGACTACCAATCATCCGGTCGCGGCGACTTTCATGAAGAATGCCATCAGGGATGGCAAGAAGCTGATTTTGCTGGATCCGCGCAAGACCGATATCGCCCGCCATGCGACGCACTTCCTGCAATTCAATGCGTCCACAGACGTCTCGCTGCTGAATTCTATCTTGCATGTCATCATCGAAGAAGGCCTGACCGACGATAAATTTATCGCCGAACGCACCACCGATTACGAAGAGTTGAAGGCGAACGTCGCCGACTTCAGCCCGGAAAAAATGGCAGCGAAGACCGGTATCGATGCCGCCACGGTGCGCGAGGTTGCGAGACTGTTCGCGACTTCGAAGGGATCGATGATTTTCTGGGGCATGGGGATTTCACAGCATATCCACGGCACCGACAACTCGCGCTGCCTGATAGCGCTGTCGATGATTACCGGCCAGGTCGGACGCCCGGGAACCGGTCTGCATCCGTTACGCGGGCAGAATAACGTGCAGGGTGCCTCTGATGCCGGCTTGATACCGATGATGTTTCCCGACTACCGGCGCGTAGACAATCCCGAGGCCAATGCATTTTTCAGTAAATACTGGAAATCTGAACTCGACAAAAAGGCGGGGCTGACCGTGGTCGAAATCATGCACAGCATTCTCGAAGGCAACATCCGCGGGATGTACATCATGGGTGAAAATCCGGCGATGTCCGACCCCAATCTGAACCACGCGCGGGCGGCCCTGGCAGCGCTTGATCACCTGGTGCTGCAGGACATGTTCCTGACGGAAACCGCGGCGTTTGCCGATGTGGTGTTGCCGGCTTCCGGCTGGGCAGAAAAAGACGGCACGGTATCGAATACCGATCGTCGCGTGCAGTTAGGCAAGGCCGCAGTACCCTTACCCGGCGAAGCGCGCCAGGATTTATGGATTATCCGTGATATCGGCAAGGGTTTGGGTCTGGACTGGAATTACAGTCATGTTGCCGAGGTTTATGACGAAATGCGCGGCGCTATGCCGAGCATTACCGGCATTACCTGGGAGCGGCTGAACGCCTTCTCCTCGGTCACCTATCCCTGTGCCGATGAGAACGACCCGGGCCAGAGCGTTGTCTTTGCCAACGACTTCCCCACGGCAAATGGCAAGGCGCGGCTGGTCGCCGCCAAATCGATATCACCAGATGAACAACCCGATGCTGAGTACCCGTTGATTCTGATTACCGGGCGACAGCTGGAGCACTGGCATACCGGCTCGATGACGCGACGTGCGCAGGTGCTCGATGCACTCGAACCAGTGCCGGTTATCTATGTCAATCAGCGTGATCTTGAAGCCATGGGTGTGCTCGCCGGGGCAGAGATCGTGGCGAAATCGCGGCGTGGGGAACTGCGCGCCTATGCGCGACCAGACGGAGCCCTCAAGCAGGGGGAAGTATTCATACCGTTTTGTTATCACGAGGCCGCCGCCAACCTGCTCACCAACGAGGCGCTCGATCCCTTCGGCAAGATCCCCGAGTTCAAGTTTTGCGCGATCAGGCTAGAAGCCGCCTGAACTAGCCTGACAGCGACTTAAACGTCTTCTCCGCGTAAGCGGCGGTCCGACGTCTCGGGACCCTGGATCGCCTGATCAGAGAGTGGGCTGTTAAAATCACACTCGACTAATGCCCTGCCAAGACTCTCCGCTTGTGCGGGGATGACGATGTGGGATGTCGTTTCAGTTGCCAGGCATGGTCAGCACTATTTTGCCGAAGTGACCACCCTGTTCCATCATGGTGTGAGCTGCGGCGGCTTCCGCTAGCGGGAAAGTCGCATCGACCAGCGGGGCAACTGCGCCGCTGGCAATCAACGGCATCACCACCGCTTCAAATTTGGCGATGATGGCCGCCTTTTCAGCGACCGGGCGCGAGCGCAGCACCGAGCCGATGATGCGCTGGCGCTTGACCATCAGGGTGGCGAGATTCAGTTCGGCCTTGATGCCACCCATGACACCGATCAGCATCAGCGTGCCCGCGAGCGCGAGCGACTTCATGTTGTGTTCCAGGTATTTTGCGCCGATGTGGTCAAGGATGACGTCCACACCGCGCTTGTCGGTGGTGCGCCTGATCTCGTCGGCGAAGACCTGCTCGCGGTAATCGATGACGTGGTTGGCGCCTTGCTCGCGCACGCGTTCGAGTTTGGCGGTCGACGCGGTGACGAAGATCTCGGTGTCGGGCGTCAATGCCCGGCAAAGCTGGATCGCCGAGGTGGCGACGCCGCCACCGCCGCCGTGAATCAGTACCGATTGCTTGCCCTGCAGTTCGCCCAGCAGGAACAGGTTCAGGTAGGCGGTGATATAGGTTTCGCAAATACAGGCTGCCTGCTCGAAACCGATGGCTTCGGGTAGCGCCATGCTGTGTCCCTCGATGGCTAGCGTGTACTCGGCGTAACCGCCGCCGCCGACGAGGGCAACGACCCTGTCGCCCGGACTGAACCGGGTAACACCATCGCCGATAGCTTCCACGATGCCCGCCACTTCGAGTCCGAGGATCTCGGAATCGCCGGGCGGCGGCGGATAATTGCCCTGGCGTTGAATGACATCGGGGCGATTGACCGAAGTTGCGTGGACGCGTATCAGCAGTTGCCCCGCCCCCGGTGTCGGAGTATCGATATCGCTATATTGCATCATATCGGGGCCGCCGAAATCGCGCAGGGTGATTGCTTTCATCATGGGTCTCCACGGCCGTTCGCACGGCCTGGCAAAACCCCAACGATATAGGATTCGCGTTTCAATGCCAATCGCATTACCCGACTTAGACTCGATTGAATGCAGGGATAGCTATTAAAAAACCCAATACTGTCGGCTAAACCGTAGTTTTGCGCGTGCATCACGATATAATCGATGCCTTATAGCTCGCGGGCTCAGCAACTAATTTCAGGATAGCTCTATGAACGATCGCATCGATATCAGCGGCCTCAGCGTTGATCGTGGACTGATTGAACTGGTCGAGGACATTGCCAAAGGCAGCGGCGTCGAACCCGCCGCCTTCTGGGATTCGCTGGCTGATATAGTGGCCGAGCTCGGTCCACAGAATCGCGCCCTGCTGGATAAACGCGATCACCTGCAGACCGAGATCGATGCCTGGCATCAGTCGAACCCGGGAGCGGTCGACCTGGAAGCCTACAAAGCCTTTCTGCGCAAAATCGATTACCTGCAGCCCGAGCCGGAGCCTTTCCAGGTGTCGACCCATGATGTCGACGATGAAATCGCCCGTATTGCCGGCCCGCAGCTGGTCGTACCGGTCGACAATGCCCGCTACGCGCTCAACGCCGCCAATGCGCGCTGGTACAGCCTGTACGATGCGCTCTACGGCACCGACATCGTGCTCGAAGTCCAGGGCTGTAAGAAAACGGCGAAATACAACCCGGTGCGCGGTCAGCAGGTCATCCGCTACGCGCGTGATTTTCTCGACCAGGCGGTGCCGCTGGCGATAGGCAGCCATTCCTACGCTGTGCGCTACAAGGTCGTGTCCGGCAAACTCATCGTTGTCATGGGCGACGGCAGCGAAACCGAACTCGGCTGGCGCGAATGCTTTGTCGGTTACCGGGGCGATCCCGAGAAGCCGAGCGCGGTGCTGTTAAAAAACAATAACCTGCACATCGAGTTGTTGATCGGTGAGGGTTACTTCATCGGCCAGGGTGATCTCGCTAACGTCTACGACATCAAGCTCGAATCCGCGATCACCACGATCATGGATTGCGAAGACTCGGTGTCGGCGGTCGACGCCGAGGACAAGATCCGGGTATACCGCAACTGGTTCGGCCTGATGAAGGGTGATCTCACCACCCGGGTCGCACGCGGCAAGGAAACCATCGATCGTAGTCTCAACCCGGATCCGGAATTTATCGCGCCGGATGGTTCAAGCTTCACACTTCCGGGTCGCAGCCTGATGCTGGTGCGCCACGTCGGCACCCACATGTATACCGATGCGGTCACCCACGGCGGTGAGGAAATCCCGGAAACCTTTCTCGATGCGATGGTGACCGCGCTTGCCGCGAAGCACGAGCTGCAGGGGAGCGGGCCGTTTAGGAACAGCCTCAAGGGCAGTATCTACGTGGTCAAACCCAAGATTCACGGAGCGCAGGAGGTCGCGGCTGCGATCCGCCTTTTCGAAATGGTGGAGCAGGCGCTGGAATTGGCGCCGCGAACCCTGAAGATCGGCATCATGGATGAAGAGCGACGTACCACGGTCAACCTGCGGGAATGCATTCACGCCGCGCGCGAACGCGTGATCTTCATCAATACCGGTTTTCTCGATCGTACCGGTGACGAGATCCATACCAGCATGGAGGCGGGTGCAATGATCCCTAAAAACGAGATCAAGAAATCCACCTGGTTACTCGCCTACGAGGACTGGAATGTCGACGTTGGTCTGGCCGTGGGAATGCCTGGACATGGGCAGATTGGCAAGGGTATGTGGGCGGCGCCGGAAAACATGCGAGCGATGATGCGCGAGAAAATCGCCCATCCGCGCGCCGGCGCCAATACCGCGTGGGTGCCGTCGGCGGTCGCTGCCTGCCTGCACGCGATGCATTACCACAAGGTTAACGTGGGCTTGCGTCAGCAGCAATTGACGCAGTGCCTGCGCGCCAGCCTCGATGATATCCTGACGATTCCGCTGCTCGGTGATCGCGAGATCAAGCAGAGCGAACTGATCCAGGAGCTGGAGAACAACGCCCAGGGCATCCTCGGTTACGTGGTGCGCTGGATCGACCAGGGCGTCGGTTGCTCCAAGGTGCCCGACATCAGCGATACCGACCTGATGGAGGACCGCGCAACGCTGCGTATTTCCAGCCAGCACATCGCCAACTGGTTGCATCACGGCATTACCGATGCCGCGCAGGTACGTCACGTGTTCGCAAAGATGGCAGGGGTGGTCGACCGCCAGAATTCGGACGATCCGCTGTATCGCGACATGGCGCCCGATTTCGACAACAGCATCGCCTTTCAGGCGGCGCTCGACCTGGTATTCAAGGGAGGCTCGGTGAGTAATGGTTACACCGAGCCGGTATTGCACGAGCGTCGACGCGAACTCAAGGCCAGCCTCAAAAGCTAACCCCGGTTATCACCAGGGTTTGTGTTGCCCTGGTGCAATCTGCAGACTAGTAACCGGCCGCGTGGCCGTCTTTGCGCGGGTCGGAACCACCCTGTAGCACGCCGTTTTCCCAGTCGATGACGATCGCCTGGCTGCCTCCCAGCGGGATCTCCGCGGGCACCACGCGATGACCCCTGGCGGCCAGCCCGGCGCGAGTGGCTTCGGGTACGCCGGTTTCGACCCCGAGTATGCCGTCGTAAAGAAAGAAGCGCGCCGCGTCGATCGCTTCCTGGATGTCCATGCCGTAGTCGATCCAGTTGGAGAGCACGTAGGATTGCCCGATCGCCTGGTACTGGCCGCCCATGACGCCGAAGCCGAGCACCGGCTTGTCCTCGCGGTAAACCATCGCCGGAATAATCGTGTGCAGCGGCCGCTTGCGCGGCTCGATCTGGTTGAAATGTCCGTCTTCCAGCACGAAGCCGGAACCACGGTTCTGCAGGTTGATCCCCGTGGAACCGGCCACCAGCCCACTGCCCCAGGAGTCGAATACGCTGTTGATGAAGGAGCAGACGTTGCGATCCTTGTCGACGACGCTGAGGTAGACGGTGTCGCGATGATTCGGCAGCGCCGAGGCGACCGGTTGCAGCATCGCCCGATTCATATCGATGCGTGCATATTGCTCGCGGGCGAATTCATTCGATAGCATCTGTTCGACAGGTATCGGATTGAAGGCGCTGTCGCCGATGAAGCGATCACGTTCCGCCATCGCCAGGGTAAAGGCTTCACTCAGCAGGTGGACGTGATCGACGCCCAGGTGCGGCAAGCTGGAGACGTCGGTCTGCGCGAGGATGTTCAGTGCCATCAGCGTGGTAATGCCCTGGCCGTTGGGCGGAATTTCGTACACATCGTAACCGCGGTAATTGGTACTGATCGGTACTACCCATTCGCAGGCCTGGCTGGCAAAGTCGTCGAGCGTGAACAGGCCGCCCAGCGAATCGCTGTAACGCACGATTTCCTCGGCGATCTCGCCCTGGTAAAAGCCGTCGCGACCGCGTTCAGCGATGATACGCAGGCTGCTCGCCAGGTCGGGCTGGCGGTGGACCTCGCCGGCTAAAGGCGCTTTGCCGTCGACCAGGAAGGCGGCGCTGGCCTCGGGTGTATTGTTCAACAGGGGTTCGTGTTTTTTCCATTTTCCAGCGATGATCGGAGTGACCGCGTAACCCTGTTCGGCGTAGTGAATCGCGGGTTGCAGAAGGCGTGCGAAATCGAGTTTACCGAAGCGGTTGTTTGCCTGCGTCCACGCGTCGATCGCACCGGGTACCGTGACCGATACGATGTCGCGTCTCGGCATGGTCGCAAATCCGCGCTCGCGTATTACGGCAGCCGTCGCGGCGGCCGGCGAGCGGCCGCTACCGTTCAGGGCATGCAGTTCGCCGGTCGCGGCCTCGTGGTAAAGAATGAAACAATCGCCGCCGATGCCGCTGGAAAAGGTTTCCACCACGCCGAGCACCGCGCTTGCGGCGATCGCGGCGTCCATCGCGTTACCGCCGTCGCGCAGTACCTGCAATGCGGCCGAGGTCGCCATCGGCTGGCTGGTTGCGACCATTGCCTCGGTGGACATTACCACCGACCGTCCCGGGAGCTGTATATTTCGCATGGGTTAGTCTCGCTTGATTGAGCGCTGAATTATAACCGCAAGCCCCTGCGAGCTCCCAACCCTATTTAGTTGCCTGGCTAGGGTAAGCGCACCATGGACGCGGCCCTCGACTCTTCGATGATCCAGTCGCGCACCTGGCAGGCCGATTTCGACAGCGTCGTCTGGTCCGACCAGATCAGGTGGAACTCTTCACCGGTAATCCAGCTCTGTGGCACTACCGGTACCAGCAAGCGGGACTTGATCAATGAGGCGGTGACGTGGCGCCAGCCGAGTGCGATGCCTTCGCCGGCCATCGCCGCCTGAATCACCAGTGCGTAGTCGTTGAGGCGCAAGCCCTCGCCACGGTCGACATAGTCGTGATCGAAAGCCTGAAACCAGTCGCGCCATTGCGGCCGTGGGCGAAAGGGCTCTTCCAGATGCACGAACTGGTGTTGATCGAGGTCAGCTATCGATTTTGGAACCCCGTGTCTGGCAAGGTATGCCGGGCTCGCAACGGCGAGCAACTCCTCGCGCGCGAGGCTTGCGGACTGATAGCCGGGCCAGTTGCCACGACCGCGGCGAATGCCGAGCGAAACGTTTTCATGCTCGAGGTCTAGATCACGATCAACCACCTGCAGGCGTAGATCCACACCCGGGTGCACCCGGTGCAGGCGCGGCAGGCGCGGCATTACCCAGTAGTTGGCGAAGGCGGTCGATATTGACAGGGTCACCAGTGCGGGAGCCGACAGGGGTTGAATATGATTCAGGGTTTTCAGGATTCTTTCGAAGCTGATGGACACTTCGGTGAACAGGCGCTCACCGGACTCCGTCAGGCGAATGGCGCGGTGTTCGCGGAGAAATAGTGCCTGACCGAGCGCCTGTTCGAGCTGGCGAATAGCGAGGCTGACAGCCGGTTGGGAAACACCGAGTTCCGCCGCAGCGCGGGTGAACGACATCAATCGACCACAGACCTCGAACACGAACAGATGGTGTGGCGAGTGGATCAGACGGCGCAATTCTTTCATTTCAATGTATAAACCGGGCGTATTTATTTCGCTTCGAAGATGTTCTTTTGTATAAGTTAGCATAAGTTAAACTAATGTGAATGAATATAATTTTTAGCGGTCACAGGCACTTTCACCGTTGTTATACTGCCGCTTCACCGTCTACCGGGGAGTGCACGTGAACGACAGGACAGCAACCACCAGGGAGCGCAGTAGCGGGCGCCGTCGCGGTGGCCGCGGGCGTCTACGCCAGCAAGTCGCGGCTCCTGCCTTCATCAGGCGCCAGATTCCTTTTTATGAATTCCTTGGCGAGGAAGGCATCGTCAAACTTGAGGATCAGGCGGACTGGATCATTCAGGAGATCGGCCTTGAATTCCGCGATGATCCGAAAGCACTGGAAATCTGGAGAGCGGCGGGCGCCGACGTCAAGGGTACGCGCGTGCGACTCGAGCGTGGAATGGCGCGCGAGCTGTGCCAGACGGCTCCCGGCGAATTTACCCAGCACTCGCGCAATCCTGCCAATAATGTCGTTATCGGTGGTGATAACCAGGTATTTGCGCCAGTTTATGGTCCGCCTTTCGTGCGTGACCTCGAAGCCGGGCGACGCTATGGCAGTTACCAGGATTTTGAAAACCTGGTCAAGATCGTGTCGCAATTACCGAGCTTGCATCACTCCGGCCTGGTGATCGTCGAGCCCTGTGATCTGCCAGTATCCAGTCGTCACCTGGACATGGTCTACGCGCACATGAAATTCAACGACAAGCCACACCTTGGAGCGATCACCGAAAAGTCACGCGCGGAGGATTCGGTGGCGATGGCGCGGATTCTGCACGGTGCGGAGTTCATGGAGCAGAACTGCGTCATCATGGGTAACGTCAATACCAATTCGCCCTTGCTGGTGGATCGTGTCGTCACCGAGGCGGCGCAGGTCTACTGTGGCGCTAACCAGGGCCTGGTCGTGGCACCGTTTATTCTTGGTGGTGCGATGGGGCCGGTAACTACCGCGGCATCGATTGCCCAGGCTTTTGCCGAGGCGATGATGGTCGGTGCTTTCACCCAGCTGGTGCGCAAGGGCGCGCCTTTCGTGCTGGGCAATTTCCTGTCGTCGATGAGTCTGCGCACGGGTGCACCGACCTTCGGTATGCCGGAGCCGGTTATCTCCAACCTGGTCATAGGCCAGCTCGCGCGTCGACTCGGCGTACCATTACGCTGTGGCGGCTCGCTGACCGCGTCCAAATTGCCGGATGCGCAGGCAGCTTATGAAAGTGCTGATTCGATGCTGTCGACCGTTCTCGGTGGCGCTAATTTTATTTTGCATGCCGCCGGCTGGCTCGAGGGTGGGTTGTGTACCGGCTACGAGAAGCTGGTGATGGATGCCGATCGCCTTGGCGCTTACCAGGTGATGCTGGGTGGATTGCCGCTGGACGACAATGCGATGGCGCGCGATGCCTACTCCGAAGTCGAACCGGGCGGTCATTTCCTGGGTTGTAGCCATACCATGGCGAACTATGAAACCGCCTACTACGACGCCTTGCTAGCGGACAGCAACAACGTCGAACAATGGGAGGAAGAAGGCAGCAAGGATATGGCGCGCCGCGCCTACGAGCGTTGGAATCGGCTGCTGCGCGAGTGCCCGGAAACTACGCTGGACATCGCAAAGGACGAGGAATTGAGCGCCTATGTCGAACGGCGCAAGCGTGAAATCCCGGATGCCTGGTACTGATCCGCCAAGCGCCCGACGCTGTCATCCGCGAGCAAGCGGTCGGGAATAGCAAGAGTCTGAATCATCGGAGTAATTATGGAATCACATGCAAGAGTAGTTATTATCGGCGGCGGCGTTGTCGGTTGTTCGATCCTGTTCCACCTGGCGCGCTTCGGCTGGCAGGATTGCGTGCTGCTTGAACGCAACGAGTTGACCTCCGGGTCTTCATGGCATGCCGCCGGGCAAATCCACACGATCTCATCAGATCCAAATATCTCTCGGCTGCAGGGCTACACGATCAACCTGTACAAGGAACTCGAGGAATTGTCGGGGCAATCGGTCGGCTTACACAGTACCGGTGGATTTTACCTGGCGTCGAACAAGGACTGGTACGACTACCTGAAACGTGAACGATCCAAGGCGCGCTATATGGGACTGGACCAGGAATTCATTTCGCTCGAAGAATTGGCGCGTCTGCATCCGCTGATCGATCCGAAGCGCTACATCGCGGCACTGTGGGATCCGCTCGACGGCGATATCGACCCGTCCGGTGTCACTTACGCCTACGCCAAGGCGGCGAAGAAGCTCGGCGCCAGCTACCACACCCATGCCGCGGTGATCGAAACCAATCAGCGCGTCGACGGCAGCTGGGACGTGGTCACCGCCGGGGGTACGATTCATGCCGAACACATCGTCAATGCCGGCGGCCTGTGGGCGCGTGAAGTCGGGCACTTATCGGGCCTGAACCTGCCGGTACAGCCGATGGAGCACCATTACCTGATCACCGAGGCGATTCCACAGATCGCCGAGCGCGCGGAACGCCTGCCTGCCGGCATCGATTACGAGGGTAACATCTACTTCCGCCAGGAAGGGCAGGGCATGCTGCTCGGTACCTATGAACCAGTGGCGACGCCCTGGTCGGTGAGCGGTACGCCGCAGAACTTCGGTCACGAACTGCTTGAGCCGCAACTCGATCACATCGCCGAGCGTCTGGAACTCGGTTTCGAGCGTATTCCGGCACTCGCCAATGCCGGCATCAAGGACATGATCAACGGGCCCTTTACCTTCGGTCCGGACGGCAACCCGATGATTGGACCGGTTCCCGGTATGCGTAACTACTGGGCCGCCGTCGGTGTCATGGCGGGTTTTTGCCAGGCCGGCGGCGTCGGTAAATGCCTCGCCGAATGGATGATCGAGGGTGAGCCCGAGATCGATGTTTGGGCGATGGATATAGCGCGCTTCGGCGATTACGCTTCCCCTGAATGGGGCACGATCAAGTCATCGGAAAACTACGAACGTCGCTTCGTCATGACCTTTCCCAATGAAACCTTGCCGCGAGGCCGTTGCCAACGCACCACGTCGCTGTACGACCGCCTCACCGCGCAAGGAGCCGTCTGGGGTGATGGTTTCGGTCTCGAGGCCGCCCTGTGGTTCGCGGATGGCCCCGACGATGCACACGAGGAACCGACTTTCCGCCGTTCACGCGCACACGATTACATCGCGCGTGAGGTCAGGGCAGTGCGCGAGGCCGTGGGTCTCACCGAGATCGCGAACTTCGCCAAGCACTCGTTCAAGGGCCCGGATGCGCGCAATTTCCTGGATCACATCATGGCCGGCCGGGTGCCACAGCCCGGGCGTATCAGCCTGAGCCCGATGCTGACACCGAAGGGTAAGCTCTACGGTGACCTGACCATTGGCTGTCTCGGAGCCGATGAGTTCATGATCTTCGGCTCTGGTGCGGCTCAGGACATGCACCGCCGCTGGTTCGAGTCGCAGCTCGATGGCTATGACCTGAGCTACGCCAACGAATCGAGGCGTTATCACGGCATCGGCCTGTCCGGTCCGAACGCGCGTGAGTTGTTGTCGCGCATTACCCGCGACAACGTGTCCAGCGACGCGCTCAAGTTCCGCGACATTCGGCGTAGCTTTGTCGGCGCCGTACCGGCGATCCTGACGCGCCTTTCGTTTTCGGGGGAACTCGGCTACGAGATCTACGTCGAGCCGGAGTACCAGATGAAACTCTACCAGTCGATCCTCGAAGCCGGAGCCGACCTTGGCGTCACGCATTACGGTCTGCGTGCCCTGATGAGCCTGCGCCTGGAAAAGAACTGGGGCGCGTGGACGCTGGACTTCCGCCCCGACTTCACTGCCGCGCAATCGGGCCTCGATGCCTTCATCGACTGGGACAAGGACTTCATCGGTAAAGCCGCCGCACTCGCCGAACGCGATGCGGCGCCTACCATCAAGCTGGTGACGATGACCATCGATACCGATGCTATCGACGTCTGCAACGACGAAGCCATCCTCAAGGACGGTGACTGTGTCGGTTATGTTACCTCGGGCGGTTACGCCCACTACGTCGCTCAATCCATGGCGATGGGCTACGTGCCGGCTGCGCTGGCCAGCGCGGGTACCGCGCTGGAAGTCGAAATCAACGGCGAAATGTACCCTGCCAAAATCGTCACCGAACCACTCTACGATCCGGGCGGCGAGCGCATGCGGGAATAGATCCCCGAGTCAAAGGAGGCGGCGTGCGCGTGGGTCATTAGCGTGTGTCACCGCCTCCATTAATTATTTGCCAGGGCATCGGGCGCAGCCGGCGTTTCTTTACCCACTCGAGCTGCTCGACGTTCAGTCCCTGCGGTTAACCGACCACGCCGGCCGGGTAGCAAGCCTGGTGGCGACTAATATAATTCAATATGACCTGGAAGAGACCTTCCTGTGCGGGTCAGGGATCAGTAGAATTGAGGTTCAGCGGTTTTTATTGAATTTCACCCCGTGGAATATCGAGTACCGCGACATAACAGGAGATGAACATGGAGCCCACCTCACTATTGGTCGATCTGGAAAGAGCCCTTGATCTGTTGAAGCAGGTGGATGAAAGCAAACTGGATTTCGCCCCGGATCCGAATGTCTCTGCCGACATTCGCGAGCTGACAGGCGTGGAGACCTACCCGCTGGATTCCCACCAGGCGAACCTGCGAGCCAGGATCAAGGCCGTCGCAAAAGCCGGGAATAAACTGGAATCACGCGTTCCTTCCGACTATGTATCAAAATTGATCGTCACCTGCGTAAGGCTCGCCCCGCCGAGCGACGATTGAGCCAGGCATCAAGGCGCCGTTCACCGGTCTGCATTTTCGCCAGGCAGGCTATTGTCGGCAGGCTGACCGTCCTCTTAATTCAACGGCTGTGTGTCAAATTCCACACTCTCGATAGCGTGAACTCCAGCAATGGTTATTTATCTTACTACGGTCACTCGAGCTTACCTGATTTCGAATCGATCGAAATATTGCCATCGAGAGCGCTTAACGGCTGTTTACGGCAATGCAAGTCGTCAATCTTGCAGTGGCCTAAGTCGATCATGAGCGACCAGGGAACCTGATGGCAAAAACAGTTTATATCTGGCTTGGAATCGTCACCCTGGTGGTGCTCGTCCTGACCTGGCTATGGGGGGTAGCGGGCTGGCTGTTCGTGTTGCTGGTGCCGGCCTGGATATTGGCGTTGAGCGACAGTCTGCAGGCCGAGCACTCTCTGCGGCGAAATTTTCCGCTGATCAGCCGCGCGCGCTGGCTAGCAGAATATCTGCGTCCTTTTGTGCGCCAGTACTTTATCGAATCCGAAACCGACGGAGCGCCGATCAGTCGCATGTTTCGCTCGATCGTCTATCAACGCGCCAAGCGCGAGAATGATACCAACCCTTTCGGTACCAAGGTTGACGTGTATCGCGACGGATACGAGTGGCTCGCGCACAGCCTGGGTGCGCTAAGTGTCGATGAGAGCGATTCGCAACCGCGCATTACGATCGGTGGCGACGCCTGCAAGCAGAAGTATTCGGCGAGCATTCTAAATATTTCGGCGATGAGTTTCGGTTCGCTCAGTGCAGCGGCGATCACCGCTCTGAACCGGGGTGCGAAGCATGGCAACTTCTACCACAACACCGGCGAGGGCGGTATTTCACCCCATCACCTGCAGGGAGGCGATCTCGTCTGGCAGGTCGGAACCGGTTACTTCGGTTGTCGCAACGACAAGGGCCGGTTCGACCCGGGGTTGTTCAGGGAAAATGCCGCGCGTGACAGCGTTCGAATGATTGAAATCAAGCTCAGCCAGGGCGCCAAGCCGGGGCACGGCGGCATTCTGCCGGCCAGCAAGAACTCGCCCGAAATCGCCCGAATCCGTGCCGTCGAGGCTGGCACCAAGGTTATCTCACCATCGACGCATCCCGAGTTCAAGACACCGACCGGGCTGCTCGAGTTCCTGCAAAAGCTGCGTGAGATGAGCGACGGCAAACCGGTCGGGTTCAAGCTCTGCGTCGGTCGGCGGCGCGAGTTCGTCGCTATCTGCAAAGCGATGGTCGAGAGTGGAATCCTGCCGGATTTCATCACCGTCGACGGTGGCGAAGGTGGCACCGGCGCCGCACCGCTCGAATACAGCAACTCGGTCGGCATGCCGCTGCGCGAGGGGCTCGCCTTTGTCGATGATTGCCTGTCCGGGTTCGGCGTGCGCGACCGCGTGCGTGTGATCGCGTCTGGGAAAATCCTGACCGGCTTCCACCTGGTCAAGAATCTTGCGCTCGGTGCGGACCTGTGCAACAGTGCGCGCGGCATGATGCTCGCGCTCGGCTGCGTGCAGTCGCTGCTGTGCCATACCAATCGCTGTCCGACCGGGGTAACAACGCAGGACCCGGAACTGATGCGCGGTCTCGTGGTCGAGGACAAGTACCAGCGCGTCTATCGATTCCATGACGAAACCGTGCACTCGGTCGCCGACCTGTTGTCCTCCAGCGGCCTGAAGAATTCGAGCGCATTGAATCGCTCGCACATTTATCGGCGCATCAATCAGCACGAGATCCTGCGCTACGACGAACTATTTCCAGAGGTCGTTCCGGGTTCGTTCCTGAAACCACCGTACCCGGAGGTTTACGCCGAGCTACTCGAAATCGCATCGGCCGATAGTTTTGCCGGGCGCTGATACCATTGAACGGATCGCGCCATTCGTGGTGACGCAAGGGGCGGCGAGCCTTT
>JAJDOF010000092.1 GCA_022340305.1 Gammaproteobacteria bacterium | reverse complement strand
CAAAGTAAAATGGTTTAACGAAGCTAAAGGATTTGGTTTCATCGAGCAAGAATCAGGACCCGACGTATTCGCGCATTTCAGCGCAATCCAGGGCACAGGTTTCAAAACTCTGACCGAAGGACAGCAAGTTGAATTCACGGTCACCCAGGGCCAGAAAGGTCCCCAGGCCGAGAATATCACTCCTATCTAGTGGAGCTTGCCGATACGTCGGCAATCTTTTCTAAAGGAAAGTGTTTAAAAAGCAAGGTCATCAGGCCTTGCTTTTTTTTGCCTGAAATTGACTGGCCTTTGTCGTCACTCCCGCGCCAGCGGGAATGCCAGGATTCTCTGTCATCGGTCCCTCAGGCAGACCATGAGCTGTTGCACCAACGGATCGTCGGCGCGCAGTGCGCGCTGTTCGCTCGCCCCGGTTAGCGGCGCGGCATAGCAACAGGAGCCGCTGTCGCAACATCTGGTGTTGGATAAGTCTGGCCAGAAAATGGTTAAATAGCGAAGAACAACTATAATTCTCCGTTATTCCTATCGCAGCCACGGCTGACATGACCTTTGACAATCGAGCAACAATATAACAACAAACAGATCTGGACCCTTGGCAACACCGAAGACCTCAGCCATGGCGAGCTGCAGGCCGAGGTAAAGCGTCTATGGCATCGCGAGGCATTCTTCGACGCCAGTCAGCGGCTGGCGCAGTTCGGCTATTGCGAATGAGATTACGACAACGGCAGCCACTCGGAATCGATAGGATTAATCCAGGATGTGACCGAGCATGCCGCCATGCGCAAGGAGATCGAAGAAAGTGCCGCCAAACTCGAGCTGGCGTCCCGCACCGCCAAACTGGGCTACTGGCATTTTGACGAAGTTGCAGACGAGTATCTCGATATCTCGGAAGAGTATGCGGCAATCTATGGCTATAGCGTCGAGGAATTTCTCGAGCGCTTCCTTGCTCTCGACGACGACATGCAGCTGGTTCATCCCGAAGACCGGGAATCCCTTTACGAAGCCTACAATCAGGACCAGGGCAAGGTAGATTATAATTACCGCATCCTGCATAAGGACGGGCACTGGCTGCACGTGCGCGAAATTTCCGTGGATATCCAGGATGAGGCCGGGAACTACATAGAATCGCTTGGCACGCTGCAGGATATCACCGAACTCAAGGAGGCGCAGGTCAAGGCCGAGCGCGCGAATCAGGCCAAGAATGATTTTCTCTCACGCATGAGTCACGAACTGCGCACCCCGTTGAACGCGATTCTGGGTTTTTCCGAGTTGATCGAATCTGACCCGCGTCTCGATGAGCGGCAACAATCTAAGGCAACCGCAATCTTCAATGCCGGGCAACATTTGCTCTTGCTAGTCAATGAGATACTCGATTTATCGCGACTGGAAGCGGGCAATATCGAAATCTCTATGGAGCCGATATCGCTCGAGGGGGCAATCAAGGACAGTGTCACCCTGGTCTCTGATCTGGCCCACAAAAGGGGTGTGACGATTGATTACAATCTGGGCACCTGCCAGGGTCTGATGATCGAGGCCGATTTGACCAGGCTGAAACAGGTATTTTTGAATCTGTTATCCAACGCGGTGAAATACAACCGCGAGAACGGCACGGTCACGATTAACTGCGCCGCAAACGCCGGGGCAATGGTCAGCGTCGGCATTACCGACAGCGGGCCCGGAATATCACTGGATCGACTCGATGATCTGTTCGAACCGTTCAATCGGCTCGGTGCCGAGATGACTGAAACCGAAGGCACCGGTATCGGTCTGCTGATTACCAGGCAA
The DNA here is from genome assembly GCA_022340305.1 of Gammaproteobacteria bacterium. Taxonomy (GTDB): domain Bacteria; phylum Pseudomonadota; class Gammaproteobacteria. Next base: position 43,357 of record JAJDOF010000092.1, on the reverse strand, counting down.
CTGGTCGAGCTGATGCAGGGCGAACTGGAGGTCGAAAGCAATCCCGGAGAAGGCAGTACTTTTACCGTCCGCTTCAAGACGGCGCCGTCAAATTCATACCCTGGCGATTCGCGGAATTTCGAGCCCGGGCAAACACAGCCCCGAGGTGCTGATGCAGAAATAACCAGTCCTCGCATACTGGTAGCTGAAGACAACCCGGTGAACCAGGCGATACTTAGCGAACAACTGCTACACCTGGGTTACTGCGCGGATTTCGCAGCCAACGGCGTCGAAGCACTTGCGCTGTGGAAAGCCGGAGATTACCCGCTATTACTCTCCGATATCCGCATGCCGGAGATGGACGGTAACGAATTGATCAGCCGGGTCAGGGACCTGGAAACGGATACTTCGAGGCGCCCGATCGTCGTCGCCACCGCGAGTGCGATGGAAAGCGATGTCCAGCGATCCCTGGACGCAGGCGCGGACGACATAATTTCGAAGCCAATCGTTATTGATGTACTGAAACAGGTGCTGGAAAAGTGGATACCACAAAGTCCTGCTGACCTGGCCGGCACGGTACCCACCACACAAACCGAAGACGCTGCCGCCGATGTAGCCATCGATCTGGCGATGTTAAGACGGTCGGTGGGAGACAAGCCCGAAGTTCAGCGTCGCTTGCTGAAGACCTATCTCGATGCGCTACCGAAGGCGCTGCTCGACATCCGCCAGGCCTTTGCGTGGCATAATCTCGAACACCTGGGCTTCATTGCGCACAGGCTCAAATCCTCGTCTAGCAGCCTGGGTGCGATGCGAATTTCCCGCTTGTGCCAGACGCTCGAACAGGCTTGTGGCGAGGGCCGCGACTTCGATATTGCCCCGCTGCTGTCCCAGCTGGAGCTAGCTGCTGATTCAGTCGAGCAGTTCGTTGTCACCTACTGTGACACACCACTCGAAGCCTCCCGGGTAAACGCACCAACGCAGACCGATGACGATTTCACCCACAGCAATATCAGTGTGCTACTGGTCGATGACGACCCCATCATGCATCACGTCACTACGCCGGTCCTGAACGACCTCGGCGTAAACCAGGTGCAATCGGCCGTTTCTGGGCAGCAAGCGCTGCAAATCCTGGCGCAAAGCACGGCTGCAGTCGATATCATCATCTGCGACCTGAATATGCCCGAAATGGATGGCATCGAGTTCACTCGCCATCTGGCCATGCAGAACTATCCTGGAGCGCTGGTGCTATCTAGCGGCGAGGACATCCGTATCCTGAGAACGGTGGAAAAACTGGCGATCGAACACGAATTGCAGGTTCTCGGCGTACTCGAAAAGCCGGTAACCAGGGCGAAAATGAATCGACTGTTCGCCGCCTACGACCACGACGAGACCTATCTGACGATAATCCCGGTCGCGGAGTTTGATGCAAACGAATTATCCCGTGCGATCGGCGCGGGCGAAATGGATACCTACTTCCAGCCCAAGATCGATGTCAAAACCCTGCAGATCGTTGGCGTCGAGGCGTTGGTGCGTTGGCGACATCCGCAAAAAGGCATCATCGGCCCCGATGCGTTCATCCCGATGGCCGAAGAGCATAACCTGATTCACCAATTAACCGAGGCGGTGTGCCGTAAAACGCTGCAATATGCCGCCGGTTGGCAGGCGCGCGGAATCGAGCTCAATGTTGCACTGAATATTTCGATAGAATCGCTAAACGACCTCGACTGGCCGAATGCCATTGCATCCCAGGTCGACGCCGCGGGATTGCAGCCGACGGCAATCACCTTCGAAATTACGGAAAGCCGCCTGATGGAGCATATCCGCGTGGCGCTGGACATCCTCGGTCGACTGAGCCTGAAGCGATTCAAGCTGTCGATTGACGATTTTGGTACCGGCTACTCGTCGATGGAGCAACTGCAACGTATCCCGTTTTCCGAATTGAAAATCGACCGGGCCTTCGTACGCGGTGCGAGCGATGACGTGTCGGCCAGGGCGATACTCGAGTCGAGTGTGCTGTTGGCCAAAAAGCTGGATATGAAAGTTGTTGCAGAAGGCGTGGAGACCGAACAGGACTGGGACCTCGTCACCGAACTCGGCTGTGACTACGTGCAGGGTTATTACATAGCCAGACCCATGCCCGACGACGAACTTTGTGACTGGCTGGCAAAACAGAAAATCAAACCGCGATCCTGATCCGTTAGCTCATTCCCCGGATTGAAGTTCTGTGAAATCAGGCAGACGGAGAGATTCAACCGGCCCATCGATATTTCCGAGACCCCGGGCAGCCGCCGCTTCACGACTCGAGCGCAGTGCAGTGCGGCAACCGGTGGCGCCGGTGCTGGCAAACGCGGTGACGTTAACGCCTGCCCACCCGGAACCACCAGCTACCGATTCAGCCAGGTCTTGATTTGCGCCGCCGACTGCACCCCGGCTGCTATCGCTAAGCGCTATACCCGGGGCTGCCGGGGTCAAACTGCTGGAACTCGATGATATAACCATTCGGGTCAGTGACGAAAAAAGTATAAATTCCGAACCGTTCAAGGCGATGCGGCGGCCCTGCGATGGTAACTCCTTTATCGACAAGTCGCTGGTACCAGCCATCGACATCGCTGCAGACAAGCGAGATCATGCCCCCTTTTGGTTCCACGACTCGATCGGCAAAAGCGGCGCACACACCGATAGCCGCGTTTGCCCCGGTCGCGAATATCCTGGCACCATCCTCCTCGCGGATACACTTCAGCCCTAATGCCTCGGCGTAAAATATCGTCGCCGAATCAAGGTCTTGTGTGTAAACCCAACTGATCTGCATGTTGATTTGTGCTTTCCTGTTTGCCAATCTTCACCCCACCGTGAATAAGAAATAGTAATCTATCCATTCATTAATCAAGGCTTTCCATTGCTTTTGATCTGATGTCTAATATTAATTCAACAGCGTGATCATCAGCACCGATAATTAGCAAATACCGAGGGGAGCGTGACACAATCCACCCATACCGGCGCCATGATCTGGCGTGACTCGACAGGCAGTTTGCACGGGGTGATCTGCGAATCGCCCCAGTCGCTGAGCGCATCACTCAAGAAGGGTAAAAAATGATTGCTGCAATTGATATTCGCGGTGTTACCAAGGTTTACAACCCGGCTTCAAACCAGCCGGTCAAGGCGCTCGACAACGTCTCGCTGACCATAAACGACAATGAATTTTTCACCCTGCTGGGCCCCTCCGGCTGCGGAAAAACCACGTTGCTGCGACTGATCGCCGGCTTTGAGCAGGTATCCGGTGGCGCCATCATGCTGTTCGACGAAGAGATCGTGAATCTCGAGCCGAATCAGCGACCCATCAATACCGTGTTTCAGCATTACGCCCTGTTCCCCCACATGACGGTCGCCGATAACGTCGCTTTCGGTCTGGAGCGTCTGCGCAAACCCAGGTCAGAAATCGATGCCACGGTCGAGCGGGTTTTGACCCTGGTCAAGATGAAAGAGCTGGGAGACCGCCGCCCCAACCAGCTTTCCGGTGGCCAGCAACAGCGCGTCGCCCTGGCTCGCGCACTGGCGCCGAGCCCGAAAGTGCTGCTGCTCGATGAACCGCTCTCGGCACTCGACCTGAAACTCCGTCAGGCCATGCGCGAAGAACTCAAGCAGTTGCAGAAGGAGACCGGCATTACCTTCGTCTTCGTCACCCACGACCAGGAAGAAGCGCTGGCAATGAGCGACCGCATCGCGGTCATGTCCAACGGCGAGGTTCAGCAAATCGGCGGGCCGACCGACATCTATGAACATCCGGTCAACCGTTTCGTCGCCGACTTCATCGGCGACACCAATTTTCTCGATGGTGAAATCGTCAGCTTCGACGATGACCTGGTGACCTGCAGGATAGGCGTACAAAGCATGTTCGAGGCAGAAAACAGTGGTGGTCACAGCATCGGCGACAAGGTAACACTGTTCCTGCGACCCGAGAAAATCACCCTGTCGCCGCCGGACCAGGCAAGCAACGTGAAAACGCGTCCCGGTAAGGTGGCCAACATCGTCTACCTTGGCAACCAGACGGCCTATACGCTCGACATGGGCGACGGCATCGAGCTGACTGCGCAGGCAAGGCCGCGCGAAGATGGCAAGCTGCCCTTCGCGATGGGCGATTCGCTGGCAGTCGGATTCTCCGCACGGGCCCTGAGGGTGCTGGCACAGTGAACCTCTGGCTACCGAAAAGCGCCGCCGGAAAGCGCTGGCTGGGCCTGGCGCCAAGCTATTTCATCATCGGTATCTTCATGCTCGTGCCCATGGTCATCATGGGCGTGTTTTCCTTTCTGGAACCCAATCCTTACGGTGGCGTCAAACCCGTCGGGTCGCTCGCCGCTTACGTGAAGCTCTTTTTCGAGTACGACCTGGAAGACAACCTGGTTTTCAATCCGGGTTACATCAATATTATCTTCCGTTCCTTCCAGTTATCCTTCGGTGCTACCCTGCTGTGCCTGGTATTCGGCTTCCCGGTCGCCTACTACATCACGTTGCAGCCCGAAAACCGGCGCAACTTTTACATTTACCTGATCACCATCCCGTTCTGGACCAACCTGCTGATCCGCACTTTCGCCTGGATCATTATCCTGGGTCGTGGCGGAGTTATCGAAACGCCACTGCTCGCCGCCGGCATCATCGAAGATTCGTTGCGCATGATGTATACAGACGGCGCCATCGCCATCGGCCTGACCTACAGTTACCTGCCCCTCATGGTACTGCCCATTTATGCCAGCCTGGAGAAGCTTGATTTCCGCCTGCTGGAAGCCGCCAGCGATCTATACGCTAGCCGCCTGGAGGTAATGACGAAGGTGGTTATTCCGTTGTGCAAACCCGGGATCATTGCCGGTTGCATTCTGGTCTTTATTCCCTGTCTTGGTGCATTTATTGCCCCGAACCTGCTGGGTGGCGGCAAGAATCTGATGCTCGGCAGCCTGGTACAATTTCAGTTTGCATCGGCGCGCAACTGGCCCTTTGGTGCTGCCCTGTCGATGCTTTTGTTGTCCGCCGTGGTCATAATGCTGATCTTCTACGCCAGGGCGGCCAGCAAACGAGCGTCGATGGAAGGCAGCGACTGATCATGAGCGAGCCAATGCAAAATCCATCTTCTCACAAGCGCAAAAAGGTGCTCCCCGTGGGTCACTATCGCGGACTCGGTGCCTGGACCGTCTTTTTCTTCATCTTTCTGTACCTGCCTATCGTCGTGCTGATCTTTTATTCATTCAACGCCAACCGCATGGTGATGAACTGGGGCGGGTTCGGCTTCGACTGGTATCTGAAGGCCTTCAACAACGATGATATTCAAAATGCCGTGTGGAATTCGCTGATCGTCGCCACGGTGGCGACCGCTTTTGCCACATCCATTGCCACTGTCGGGGCCCTGGTGCTGGCCCGGGGCGGCAACTTCCGCGGCAAGACGATCTCGCTCGGGCTGATCACGCTGCCGCTGATGGTGCCGGAGATAGTAACCGCCGTGGCGGTGCTGATTTTCTTTTCCGCAGTCGGTATCAACTGGGGACTGGGCAACGTCATCATCGCCCATATCACTTTCTGTATTCCCTTTGCGTTTATGCCGATTCGCGCGCGCCTGGAGGGCATGGACACGTCCCTGGAGCAGGCCGCCCGGGATTTGTACGCTTCGGAATGGGAGACCTTTCGTTTCGTCACGGTACCGCTGCTGATGCCGGGCATCGTCGCCGGCGCCATGTTGTCGTTCGTCATCTCGATGGATGACTTCATTATCACGCTGATGGTCGGTGGGGCCGGTTCAACCACCCTGCCCGTCTATATCTATTCGATGATCCGTCGTGGCCTGACGCCGGAGATTAATGCAGTCTCCACCGTGTTATTGTTTGTCTCGATCGCTATTGTTACGGCATACTGGGTCGTCTCGAAAAAAGGCACAGACTGATATCTGCACGGACTCTTTTCACCCTGAACATTTAACACAACCGCACCAACACCGAGGAAAATCATATGAAACGTCTGTTAACACTTTTCACCGCAGCTGCCGCCATGCTGACCATGAGCCTGGCAAAGGCCGACGGCGAATTATTCATTTACAACTGGACGGAATACACGCCGCCCGAGCTCATCGCCAAATTTGAGAAGGAAACCGGCATCAAGGTTTCCCTGGATACTTACGATTCCAACGAAACCCTGCTGGCAAAGCTGCAGGCCGGCGCCACCGGCTACGATATCGTCGTGCCCAGTCAGAACTTCGTGCCGATCCTGATCAACGAAGGCCTGATCCAGAAGGTCGGGGTACATTCGCTACCCAATTTTAAAAACATGAAGGACCGCTGGAAGTTCCCGGAATGGGATCCCAAGCAGGAGTACACCGGGCCCTGGCAGTGGGGCACAACCTCGTTCTCTTACAATAGTGAAATGTATGACGGCAAGGGCACGTCGCTGCAAGAATTCTTCGAACCTTCCGAGGAAATGCGTGGCCGCCTGAGCGTTTTCCAGACGCCGGATGAAGTCGTCAGCCTCGCCAACATCTATCTTGGGTTTCCGTTTTGCTCCGAAGATGCCAAGCAAATGAAACAAATCCAGGACATGCTGGTCAAGCAGAAGGAATACGTCGTCGCCTACAATTCGGAAACCATGAGCGACATGCTGGCCAGCGGTGATGCCGTCATGACCAACCACTGGAGTGGTTTCTCGCGACTGGGCCGCCTGACCGGGGCACCGATCGTCTACGCTTACCCGAAAGAAGGCGTGGTCGGCTGGTTCGACAGCATGGTGGTGCCCAGCAGCGCCAAGAACGTCGAAAATGCGAAGAAGTTCATGAACTTTATGATGGACCCGGTAAACATGGCCATGCTCACCGAAAACCAGGGTTACGGCGACGCTGTCAAGGGAACCGAAGCCTACTATTCGGATGAATTGAAAACGGCACCGGAAATCAACCCGCCGGCCGATCTGAAAGTGTTTTTTGCCCCGACCTGCTCACCCAAGGCCCAGTCCCTGATCGACAAGGTCTGGACCAAGGTCATGCAGTAAGCTGGTATAGATACACAGCTATAGCTACGCGGAGCGGCGCCTTTCAAGGCGCCGCTCTTTTTTGGGACCTGGTGACCCGCCAAAGGAGCCAATCGAATTAACGCCATCCCCGCACGGACCTGCGCGATTCCTGCCTGGCAACGGGCCACCTGTCCTGGATGCCGATGCGTCGGGCCTCCGCCGGGTGGGTAACACGCGATCGCGGATGACTTGTGCAAACGCCACAGGGGAAATGCCTCCAATTTGGGTAAATAATCGTCCCCTGACCCGATTTACACACTGCCTTCCAAATTTCATAAAGAATTTAAATTGATAACAGTTTAATATACTGCTCTATAGCAGTTAGGTCGCAAATCGATCCCCTCGAATACATTGAAGGCAGGTGTTTGTAATCGAATCGATTGTTCGATCGGTCGTCGACAACGGCTGGTGTCATTGCCAACCCATAATTTTAAGGCTAGATGTTAGCAGGACAGGAATATGAACTCAGCCATTGAGAACAGCAATATTGTGTCTGGTGAATTTATCAACATGGCGGGCGAGCGCTATTACGCGATTCGCAATGTTGACCAGATGGCGCCATTTTTTATCAGCGTGGTGTCCAATAGCGATCACTGGCTGTTCATATCGTCTAGCGGCGGGCTGACCGCCGGCAGGGTATCGCCCGAAAATGCTCTCTTTCCCTACATTACCGTCGATCAGATCCATCGCTGTGGCACGCATACCGGCAGCAAAACGCTGCTGCGTGTTGAAGTGGACGGCGAGCCGCGGGAATGGGAGCCGTTCAACAGGGAACACGATGGTCGATATCAGACCAGCCGTAATCTGTACAAGAATACCCTGGGCAACAAGCTGTGCTTTCAGGAGATCAACCATGACCTGCAATTAAGCTTTTCCTACACCTGGGCAACCAGCGAGACTTACGGTTTTGCGCGGCAATGCGAGCTGTCGAACCTGGCCGTCAGCCGGGTCCGGGTCGAACTGGTGGATGGTTTACAGAACATCCTGCCCGCCGGCACACCGCTGCTGGCGCAGACCACCAAAAGTAACCTGGTGGACGCCTACAAATGGAATGAGCTGGATGAGGCTACCGGGCTGGCCCTGTTTACGCTGTATTCCGGCATCAGTGATCGCGCCGAGCCATGTGAGTCGTTGCAGGCGACCACGGTTTTTTGCCTCGGCCTCGACAAGCCCAGGGTTCTGCTTAGTGCCAGTCAGCTCGAACAATTTCGCCTCGGCAAGCCGTTGATCCAGGAAACACATACGCGCGGTATCCGTGGAGCCTACCTGGTGAATGCAGCGCTGGAACTGGCATCCGGTGCATCCCGCAGCTGGCAAATCGTCGCCGACCTTGAACGTTCGCAAAGCCAGGCTGTCGATCTGCGCAAACAACTGCAGGATCCCGCTGCCGTAGCCAAAACAATCGCCGCATCCATCGCCCGGGGTGCGGATGAACTCGGCCGCATCATGGCGCGTGGGGACGGCTTCCAGGCGAGCGCGGAGGAGACGGTTTCAGTACACCATTACGCCAATGTGCTGTTCAATATTCTGCGCGGAGGCGCATTCGATGACCAGTACCAGGTGTCCTCGCGAGATTTCGCAAACACCATCAAGGGGTTCAACCGCGACGTGTTTCAGCGCAATGAGACAATGCTCAGGTCGCTACCCGAGCAGGTCGAGTTCAGGACCGTGCTGGCTGCTATCGAGGAGCAAGGCGACCGTCAACTTGAGCGGCTTGCCTGCGAATACCTGCCGATCACCTTTGGCCGCCGCCACGGCGACCCGAGCCGACCCTGGAACCAGTTTGCGATCAAGCTCAGGGATAGCTACGGTAATCGCCTGCTATCCTACGAGGGCAACTGGCGCGATATTTTCCAGAACTGGGAAGCACTGGCGCTCAGCTATCCGGAATTCATCGAAAACATTATTTCCAAGTTCGTGAATGCGTCGACACTGGATGGATACAATCCCTATCGGATCACCAAGGAGGGCATCGATTGGGAGGTGGAAGAACCCGACGATCCCTGGAGCTACATTGGCTACTGGGGCGACCACCAGATTATCTACCTGCTGAAACTGCTGGAGATCTCCAGGCAATACCATCCTGACCGGCTCGGTGACCTGCTGCATCAACCCATTTTCTCCTATGCCAACGTGCCTTATAAAATCAAGCCGTTCGCAGCCCTGCTGGAGAACGCGAAAAGCACGGTGGTCTACGACGAGGCACTGGCGCAGCAGATCGAGGAACGCGTTGAACGCCTCGGCGCCGACGGCAAATTGCTGCTGGATGGCGATGGCCAGGTGTACCAGGTCACCCTGCTGGAAAAACTGCTGGTACCGTTGTTGTGCAAGCTTGGCAACCTGGTGCTCGATGGCGGTATCTGGCTCAATACCCAGCGCCCCGAGTGGAATGACGCCAACAACGCGCTGGTCGGCCAGGGACTTTCGATGGTGACGCTTTATTACATGCGCCGCTACATCTCGTTCATGCAGCAATTGCTGGCCGACGCGTCCGGCGCGATCAGCATTTCCGTGGAAGTCAGCCGCTGGCTCGAGGAAACGGCGGTGCCGTTGCGTGAACTGCGCCCGAATCTTGGCGCCGGGCCGGTAACTGCCGAACTGCGTTTTCAATTGCTGCAGGACCTCGGCCAGGCGGCAAGTCGCTATCGTGAGGCCCTGTATCAACAGGGAGCCTTCACCGGCTGCCTGGAACAGGAATTGGGCCAGGTGACGAGCATGCTCGACGACGCGCAGGCGGCGATCGATCACTGCATCTCGACCAATCAGCGAGAGGATGGTCTCTACCAGGCCTATAATCTGCTGGCGCTGTCGCCACAGGGCGCGGAGGTCAATACACTTTACCCCATGCTGGAAGGCCAGGTTGCCGCGCTCAGCGCCGGCGCTATCGACCCGGGAAACGCGGTAAAGGTGCTGGAAGCCCTGTTCGCAAGCGACGTCTACCGTCCCGATCAGCACTCGTTCATGCTCTACCCGGATCGTAAACTGCCGGGCTTCCTTGACAAGAACCGCATTCCTGCGGCACAGGTCGAGGCGATCCCGCTGCTCAGCCTGCAATTGCAGCGAGGTGACCGACGCATGGTCGAACGTGATGCCGACGGTTGCTATCGTTTTAACAGTGAGTTCACCAATATTGGTGACCTGAACGCACAACTGCAAGCCATCGCTGACGACTACAGCGATCAACCAGAAGCCGGCTTCGAACAGTCACGGCAACCGATAGCAGCGCTCTACGAGCAGGTTTTCAATCACCAGGCATTTACCGGCCGGTCTGGCGGCATGTTCGGTTTCGAGGGGCTTGGCTGCATCTACTGGCACATGGTTTCCAAGTTGCTGGTGGCAGTGGAAGAGAACTTCTTTGCCGCACTGCAACAGGATGCCGACAGCGCGGTGATTCAGCAACTCGGCAAACTGTATTATCGTATTCGCAAGGGTATTGGCTTTAATAAAACCCCGGAAGAATACGGTGCCTTCCCGACGGACCCTTACTCGCATACACCCACGTATGCCGGCGCTCAACAGCCTGGCATGACCGGCCAGGTCAAGGAAGAAATTCTCACGCGTTTTCGCGAGCTCGGCATCTGCGTCGACGCGGGTGCCGTAACCTTCGCACCGCGGCTGCTGCGCGAGCGTGAGTTCACTGCAGAACCCGGGAGCCTGCGCTATCTCGACGTGGACGATCAATGGCAGGAACTCGCCGTACCCACGGCGGGCCTGGCGTTTACCTGGTGCCAGGTGCCGCTGGTTTACGTCCTGGACAACGATGCCGAACCCTCGGTAACCGTCACCCGCGACGACGGTTCATGCCAGACCCTGCCGGGACTGGCATTGCCTGCCGAGACCAGCGCCGAGATATTTCAGCGCAGTGGACGTATTCGGCGGCTGGACCTGGTGTTCGACCGGGGCGAATTGTTTTCCGGCTAGCAGCCTGGTCGATGTCGACTCGCGGCCGGGAACGGAGCCGGGAACGGGACAGACACTCTGACCCTCTCACCTGGGCATATTCCCCGTTACCCTGCTGCCCGCTTTAGGTGACCGGTTAGTGCCCGATAACCATCCTCCTGTTTGCCAGCGCAACTACTGCTGTGCTCACCGCGGGCAAACTCATTCAGGCCGCGGTCCAGCCACCGTCGACCATCAGGTTGGCGCCATTCATGTAAGTACATTCGTCGCTGGCGAGAAACAACGCGGCGTTGGCGACATCGTCGGGTTTACCGAGACGGCCAAGCGGCTCGCCGGCCATCGGCGTGCGCGAACGCGCGTAGTGCAGCGAGCCTGCGTCGATCGCATCGGTGCGCCCGGTTAGAATCTTGCCCGGCGCGACCGCATTGCAGACGATACCCCTGGCCGCATAATCGGCCGCGACCTGGCGTGTGATGTACACCGTGCCCGCCTTGCTGACGCCATAGGCAATATCGCCCGGGCAGGCGATCATGCCGTGCTGCGACGAGATATTGACGATGCGCCCGCGCGCCTCGGCGATCGGTTCCTGCGTCAACATCTGCTGCACTGCACGCTTGCAGCCATTGAACACACCACGCAAATTGACCGCCATCACCCGGTCCCAGTCATCCTCGCTGGTCGCCAGCAAATCGGTACCGGTGTAAATCGCCGCATTGTTAACCATCACGTGCAGCGCACCATATTCGGCCACGGTCTCGGTAACCGCAGCGTCGACCTGCTGCCAGTCGGAAACGTCCACCGCCTGCGCCCTGACCTTACCGCCGGACGCCTGAATCAGTTCAACGGTCGATTCGCCCCCTTCGACAGGATCACTGCGCGGGTCGAGAATGACCACCTGCGCGCCTTCGGCGGCAAAGCGATGCGCTATCGCCCGCCCGATACCCGAGGCGGCGCCGGTAACAACACAGACACGATCCTGCAAACGATTTTCAGCCATCGATGTTCTCCCTGGGAGGGGCGATATCCAATACCGCCAAAGTACCGAGCGTTGACCCGCCTGCACTCCTGGATAAGCCGGTCTTGTTGCTGAACCACGCCGCGCTCTGCGTGCACGATAACTGTGAGCCTGCGCGCCGATTCGTCCTCTGCCATTGCGTCCCTGGAATGAGGAAAAGAAGGCCGATATTAGCATAATCATCGCCCGTGCCGGATGACCTTCGAACTGACCTCTTCAAGGAGGGCGGTAGCCAATGACACTGAGTTAAGCTCTAAACTGCTGTCATCCCGGTCTTGAGCCGGGATCTTATCACGGTGGCACCCATACAAGTTCCTGGCTCAAGACCGGGATGACGCGTTATTCCTCTCAAGTCAGTATCATTGGGGGCTGTAACCTTTAACGTCAACCTTAACGGCACATCGCCTTCCTGCTATTGTCCAGCGGGCATCATTACCCATCGCTTTAGGGCTAGAATGGTCCGGGTTCGTAAGCTCATACGCGGGAAGGCTGAAAACCATGATCCGACCAGCCCAAATTCTGCCAGTCATCCTGTTCGCCCAGTTTGCCGGCACCTCGCTCTGGTTCGCTGGCAATGCCGTGATCCAGGACCTTCAGCATGCCTGGGGGCTGGCTCCCGAGTCACTGGCATACGTGACCTCGGCGGTACAACTCGGCTTCATCTGCGGCACGTTCACTTTCGCGTTGCTGATGATTTCCGACCGATTTTCACCACGCCTGGTATTTTTTATCTGCTCGTTGGCTGGCGCGGCCGCCAATTTCGCCCTGTTGCTGGTCCCACCGAGCCTCGCCGGATTACTGCTACCACGCTTTGCCACCGGTTTTTTTCTTGCCGGAATCTACCCGGTGGGGATGAAAATTGCAGCGGGCTGGTACCGGGAGGACCTCGGCCGGGTGCTCGGCTTTCTCCTCGGTGCGCTGGTACTGGGCACCGCCTTCCCTCATCTGCTACGCAGCATCGGGGCCATCCTGCCCTGGCAGCAGGTTATTTTCGGGGTCTCCCTGTTTGCCAGTATCGGTGGCGCCGCGATGCTGCTCGGAGTACCTGACGGTCCACATATCGGCAAGGGATCAAGCTTCAATCCTCAGGCCATGCGCCTGATCTTTGCGTCACCAAAGTTTCGCGCCTCGGCCTTTGGTTACTTCGGCCACATGTGGGAGCTCTACACGCTTTGGGCCTTTGCACCACTGCTACTGCTGGCCTACGCAAGTCGGCACGCGATGACACTGAACCAGTCCTGGTGGACCTTCCTGTTCATCGCGGCCGGGGTGATCGGCTGTGTCGGTGGCGGACTTGTTTCTGCGCGCTTCGGCAGTGCGCGCGTGGCCGCCTGCCAACTCGCCGTGTCGGGTGCCTGCTGCCTTTTGGCTCCTTTTATGGTCAGCGCAACACCCGCTGTTTTCCTCGTTTTCATGCTGCTGTGGGGCATCACCGTGGCCGGCGATTCGCCGCAGTTTTCGGCGCTGAATGCCAAATACGCGCCGCGCGAGTACCTCGGCTCGGCGCTCACCATTGTCAACTCGATCGGCTTCCTGCTCACCATCATCAGCATCCAGTTCGCCAGCTGGCTGTTACCGCTGCTATCGATCGAATACCTGTTCTGGCTGTTGCTGCCCGGCCCGGTTATCGGCCTGTGGGCACTCAGGTCACTTTGGTGGAGGGGACAGGCCTGACATCTGAGCAGCAGGGCAAGATCCCCGCTTGCGCGGGGATGACAGGTCTGCTGCGTCATTCCCGCGAAAGCGGGAATCCGAGTGGCGTATAGTTTTGTGCTGCGTCATTCCCGCGAAAGCGGGAATCTGAGTGGCGTATTGTTTCGTCATGCCCGCGCAAGCGGCGGTCCGATTGAGCGCAATCTTGCACCGCTGCCACATTACCCGGGCTCACCCTGGCTTTTCACCAGCACCCGGCCCATTGCAGAATCAGCAATTTGGTCAATAGCCTGATTTTCCACTACTATGCCGGTTGACCCCGTTTCAGGTCACGGCCCTGTCGACGTAACAGGCATCGGCATACAACAACCCATTAACCACGCAGGCTTCCTTGACCAAAGCAAACGACAGTATCGATCGCCCATTGGCCGGCATCGTGATAATGCTCATAGGTATCGCCGCCTTCGCCGTGATGGACGCCACCATCAAATGGCTGACCGCCGACTACCCGGTGCCGCAGGTTGTCGCCTTGCGCAGCTGGTTCGGCCTGCCATTACTGTTCCTGCTGGCCATGCGCGAGGGCGGCCTGCCGGCGCTCAGAACACAACGCCCGCTGGTCCACGTCGGGCGTTACGGACTGGTAATGCTGCTCAGTCTCAGTTTCTTCTGGGCACTATCCGCAATGAAGCTGGTGGATGCGATCACGATTGCCTTCGCCGCACCGATCATCATCACCGCGCTGTCGGTGCCGCTGTTGCGAGAGGCGGTGGGCATGCGCCGCTGGATCGCGATCGGGGTTGGATTTTGCGGCGTGTTGATCATGTTACGCCCGGGCATCGGCGTGTTTCAGTGGGCAGCGCTCGCGGCCCTCGGCAGCGCCCTGGTTTACGCGCTGTTGATGGTGACCACCCGCGTCTTCAGGTCCACCGAGAGTACCGCGGCGCTGATGCTCTATCCGCAGCTCGGCATGTCGCTGTCCGGCATCCTGATGGTCAACTTTTTCTGGGTGACTCCAACGATGCAGGACATGGCGCTGTTTGCGCTCGCCGGATTCTTCGGTAGCATCGGCGTGATGTGCCTGACGCATGCCTTCCGGCTGGCGCCGGTGGCCGCGATTGCACCGTTCGAATATACCGCACTGCTGTGGGCGACCCTGCTGGGTTTCCTGATTTGGGGCGAACTGCCGGACGGTATCACGCTGGCAGGGGCATCAATCGTGATCGCGAGCGGTCTCTACATCATTTACCGTGAAACTCGCAAGGCGCAACCCGCCAGCCCCAGGTTACCCAGTCTGAGCCCGGACGACCTCGGCCAATAACGCTGCCTGCGTGGCGCTAAAGGCGCTCTCCCCGATTGCTTAAACTGCGGTAAAGAACACCTTGGTCACGTCCTCGCGAATATCCCAGATCACGCGTTCGCCCTTGCGCGTGAAAATGCTGTCACCCGGCCCACAGTCGATCGACTCGCCGCCGACTCGCGTCAACACCAGCCGACCGCGAATAATGGTCTGCAATTCATCCCCGAGTTCGGTGCATTCAAACACTCCCACGGTGCAGGCCCAGATGCCGAGTCGATACGGACCGGTATTGTTGCCATAATCGAGCCGGCCTCGCGCGCGCGGGTCACCCTGCAGGATCTTGTAATCCGATGCCGGGTTGTCGAATGGCCAGGCTTCGAGCGAATCCGGAACATCATTCAGGGCGTATTTATGCATCGCGTAAACTCCGAGATGGGTAACGAAAAGTCAAGGCAGAAGTATATCGCCGGACTTCCCCCGGCCGCCAAAATTTTTCGTCCGGAATCATCGCTGTCTGTGCTATCGTCGCCGCTATAAATTCATCACATAACCACTCGAAGCCGCCGGAGCCAGAATTTATGGGAACGCCTGATTTGAACATCCAGGCTAGAAATATGAATCCCCTGCTACGGGACTCGGTGAGCGTTACCTCCCTGCCGAAAGCCATATTCCGCTTCGAAATACGGTCGCGGTCACCTACATGACGACGACGAAAAGCGCGCTGCACGGTATCCGCACTTCGGGCGATTACTTTATATCGACCTTCCTGTTCGGCGTGATGTTCGGCATCGCCGCGGTCTCGGTCGGCCTCGAGACCTGGCAGGCGCTGCTGATGTGCGCGACCTCGTTTACCGCCTCCGGTCAGTTTGCCGCGCTTGAATTCTGGGCGGCACCGCTACCTTTCGGCACCATTGCGCTGTCAGTGGCGCTGGTCAGTTCACGCAACCTGCTGCTCGGCATGGCGATGACGCACCATTTCGACGGCCACAGCTTACGGCGGCGCATCGTCTGGCTCGCACTGCTGAATGACCCCGGCGTGGTCAACAGTTTTCGCATGGATGCCGAAGTCGATCGACTCGGCTACGTGACCGGCTACGGCATTTCGATGATGATCAGCTGGCTGCTGTCGACCTGGATCGGCCTCAACATCGCCAACCTGGTGGCAAGCTTCGACCTCGGCGCGATCGACTTTGCCGGACCGCTGGTGATCGCAACCATGATGATGTTGTTTGCCAGGGGGTCCAAATCGAAGCCGCTGCCGTGGTTCGTGTCCGGTGGGGTTGCACTGATCCTGTTTGAAGTGGGCGTGTCCAACTACCTGATCCTGCTGGGATCGGTAATGAGCGGCATGGTGGTCGCTATCTGGCAGACGCGCAAAGAACTGGTGGTAACA
Organism: Gammaproteobacteria bacterium; assembly: GCA_022340305.1. GTDB lineage: Bacteria > Pseudomonadota > Gammaproteobacteria. The sequence goes on along the minus strand of JAJDOF010000092.1, from coordinate 27,082 downwards.
GAAGGTGACAGCGATGGTTGATACGCCCGCCGCACTGACTGCGATCGCGATGATGGCGGGAATTGTCTATCTGACTCGGATGGGCGGTTATTTCATCGGCCTGCAACTGCGTCACATCAAGGGCATCCAGCCGGTGCTCGAAGCCCTGCCCGGTTGCGCCTTCATGGCAATTCTCGCGCCCGCCGTGCGCCAGGGCAGCAGCAGTGAGATCGTCGCCATGGTCTGCGTCATCCTGCTCATGTGGCGCAGCAACAACGTGGTGCTGGCGACCAGCACGGGCATGGCGGTATTGCTACTCGGCGGGCCTTACCTCGACGCCCTCTGACACCCCGCCGACAGCGCTGGTCGCAACGCGCCCCGAGACGAAACGCCACACCATCAGGTTGCCGAGACAGGCCAGTGGCACGAAGCCGGCAAATAGCCAGAAGGCGACCTGGCGCAAGTCATCCAGGCGCGTCTCGGCAAGGTCAGGCGACTCGCCGATACCGAATAGATTGGCAATCAGGCCACTGAGCGCAGCACCGAGTGCAAACCCGGTTTGCTGGGTAATCGGCAACAGTGAAGAGGTGCGATCCTTGTCCTCGGGAGCCGCTGCGGCGATGATGCGCTTGATGATGAAACCCCACATCATGCCGAAGCCACCGTTTAGCACCAGTACTGCGAACACCACACCCCACAGCCAGCCGCGCGGAAAAACAATGGCCGTGGCGATTAAACCGAACAACACCAGTGCGGAGCCGATGCGGATCAGGCGCGCTTCATACTCGTACCGTACGCCGGAGAAAATAATCGCCGCACTGCCCCAGGCCAGCGACTCCAGCAACACGATAAAACCCGCCTGCAGCGGCGTAAGACCATACAACTCGATCAGGATCAGCGGCCCGTATACCAGAAACGACATGATGCTGATGCACAGCAGCAGGACGCCGAGGATGCCGTTACCAATCGCGTGAGAAAAGTCGGCCACTTCCGCCGGCAGCATACGTGCACGTCTTGCACTGCGATCGCGCAGCACGAACAAAACCAGCGCCATACAACCGAGCAAGATCAATACCGGCGAGCGCAGCGGATGGTAATAGGCCCCCGAAATCGACACCAGCAGGATGGCAGAACTCAATAACAACAGCCGTACAATCGGGATGGGTTCGGCGGTCGGCTGTAAGTCAGGCTCGGTTGATTTCAACAGGAAATGTACCGCCGGAATCAACAACATGCCCTGCACGGCGAAGGCCCAGTAAGCCAGGCGCCATTCGCCGGCAGTGGCAAAGGCTCCGCCGATCAGGGGCCCGCTGAACGACGCCATCATCCACACGCTGGAGAGGAAGGCGATGGTGCGCGGCACCAGGTGATTGGGGAAAAACCGATCCTGCGACACGTAAACCAGCGCGATCAGGCCGCCACCGCCGAGCCCCTGCAACACCCGGCCGACCAGCAACACCGGCATGTTGGGCGCCGTCGCTACCACCACGCAGCCGATGCTGAACACCACGGCAGTGCGGATCATGGTCGTCTTCAGACCGAGGTTCGCGACCAGCAGGCTGATCGACGCGGCCGCGGTTATCGAACCAGCGAGATAGAGTGCGAAGGTCCAGCTGAGCAGGTTGAGTCCACCGATCTCGTCGACAGCGCTCGGCATGGTAGTCGCGGTCAGCATCGAGTTGGACGCATGCAGCCATAAAGCGAGCGCCATGATGGCGAGCCTGGGCAGGTATTGCCGGCTCAGCAGCTCGCGCCAGGAAGCCTCCGCAACGGTGGTAGAATTCATGTTTCGGTACGCACACCAGTGCCGTGGTAAAGCGGGAATTCTATACGCTTTTATGCCACACTCGTGCGGGTTTTTGGTCAACACCGCCAAACCGGGCAAAAGCCGCAGACCCGGTGACTGCAAGCGCCAACTCGGAACCAGCTTTGTCTTCACGCACCACCGCACTGTTCCCCTATATGCTACTGGCGTCGCTATCGTTGTTCTGGGGGCTGAACTGGCCAGGCATGAAAATCATCCTCTCCGAAGTTTCCGTGTGGTGGTTCCGCGCGCTGTGCCTGATCGCCGGTGGCAGCATCCTGATCATCCTGTCGGCACTGTCCGGTAACCGCTGCCGCCTGCAACGCGGTGAACTCGGCCAGATCGTGCTGTGCGGCAGCTTCGCCATCCTTGGCTGGATGGTGTTCTCCGCCTACGGCGTCGCACAGATGCCCGCCGGGCGTGCATCGATCATCGCCTTCACGATGCCACTGTGGGCCACGCTCGCCGCGGCATACGTGCTTGGCGAACCCATCACACCGAGCAAGCTGACTGGATTGCTGCTCGGCCTGGCTGGCTTGGCAGTGCTCATCGGCCCTGACCTGGTTGTGCTGCAGCGTGCCCCCATCGGCGCTGTCTTCATGTTGCTCGCCGCCATCTCCTGGGCTATCGGCACAATACTGGTAAAACACATCGACTGGCAACTAGCGACACTCAGCAACATCGCCTGGCAACTGCTGGTGAGTGCCGTGCCAGTCACCATCATCGCGCTGATCGTCGAACCTTTTCCACAATTGAGCACGCTCAGCCCCAGGGCGATGCTCGCCTGCGTCTATATCATCGTGTTCCCGATGAGTTTCTGCCAGTGGGCCTACTTCAAAACAGTCGGATTGTTACCCGCCTCGATCGCCGCTATCGGCACGCTGGCGATCCCGATTATCGGCGTCTACTCCAGCTACCTGATCCTGGACGAGCAGGTCGGGGTCTACGATATCGTCGCGCTGCTGCTGGTACTGTCGGCGCTGGTGATGGTGTTGTTGATCCCGGCCTGGCAGCGTTCGCGCAAGCTACTGGTCGACTGAATTCCAGATGCCGAAGATGCCTGCAGATTTCACCCAGGAGATTGCCATGGCTGGCAAACGCGCAGCTTCTCGATAACCCAGGCCGAGCCTGCGCCATCACCCGGCGCGGGAAGCGCAGTGCAGAGTATTGGTGAAATGGAACCAACAGTGAACGAGTCCAGCACACTGGCGGTCCGCATTGCAGGCAAACCGTTGCCCGAACGTCCAGATATCCAGGGATCAGCCATCAACCGCCGTCGATCTCGAAGCGTGTGTCCCCGAGATATCGTGTCCGAAGCGTGTGTCCCCCGAGATACACTAATTAGTTGTGCGCTCGCAGTTCTGACCAGAAAAAGCCGGCGGCGTAACAGATCCCGGACTGCTCTCTGAGCTTTGGGGTAGATATATCCCGTCGGTAAAATACCAAGGCGCATCAAATGCGCCAGATGGAAGGCATCATGATGATCATCGCTATACTTCAGTCCATCGTATTGCTGGACCGCCGCCGTATTCACTAATCGCAGATCGTATCCCTGTTCCTGTAATCCATCGACCAGCCAGTACCAGTTAAAGGTGGATTCAACCGCGACACCGTGCAAGGTATCCTGGTAAGGCGACAAGGCCTCGAGCGTCAGCGATAAATCATTGTTTAACCGCTTTTCCAGCACTCGCTTGTCCTCGTCGTCAATCACAACCACAACGTGATTGTTTGAATGTAAATCGATTCCGCAGTAATGTGACATGTCAGTCTCCTCATTATCATCGTCAAATGAGCAACCAGTGTAACAACTGGTTGCGAGGAGGCTGGCTAGAGGATTATCAGATTATCCGGGAACAGTTCACCAGTTTACCAATTGCCTGAGTGAAATGAGTATGCTGTCCCCTTTGTCTATAAAAGGGATCTGTTTCGATTTTATAGACGATCGAATTATCATTCCTGGAGTTATGCAGGCGCGCAGAAATGTGCTGCTCGATCCTGGAGTCCCGGGTAACTCGAAACCAACGAAAATACTGATCGATTGAAGCTCCGCTGTTGACTCCCTGCGGCAGTATTTCGACCTGATAGACCAGGTCCGCCTGGATCGAAATGATCTTTCCGGCATCCACCGCATCCCGGACTACGCTGCAGATCCTGTCTGGGCATGTCATATTTTCCTCGCTGCCCTGTTCCATAATTTTTTCTCGACAGCTACCCTGTAGGTCTGTGTATAAGACGAACCAAACGCATGCGACAAAGCATTCAGGGCAGATTCACCGCCAGGCAGGTGAAGCCATTTACCTGCCGCGCAATCCCGGCCTGACCCTGCTCATGCGTTTCGTTAACTCGCGTTGCGTGACATCAGGTGACTATCAATGAATCAATTTAACCCGAAAAAATTACTCAACAGCAAGTGGACGGCTATCAACCCGATCAGCAAAGAGAAGCACTTCATTGTGACGGAAGTGGAAGTTGACGAAACCGGAAAGGTGATTTCCTGCGCGATAGAAGCCGTCATTTCCCGGCGTCCTGCTTCCATTCCATGGCAGGATCTTAAAGACACGAGCCTTTGGGCCCAGGGCTGGAAAAAGTAACCTGGTAAAAAAGCCTTTGTGATTTGGGGCGATACTGGGTTATATCGCCGCTATTCCCCGCTACCTGTATCTCCCCTTTACAGCATTGAATTCCATCTATTACCTGGCGCTCGTACTCGATAACATCCGCGATCGCGCGGGCCCTATCGTCGGCTCTCCACCATCGATAATACTGTCGCGTTTTCAGCAAAAAACCAGGCCACGGCCGGTCAAGCGACCGACTACCGTATCGGCTCCCAAGTCGAAGGATGACTTATGCCTTTGCGTGGCAGAGCCCAGTGCCTGCAGGCGTTGATCGAGCAACTGCGCCATCTGTACCAGGCCAGCCGTGTCGCGACTACCCGACTCAATCATCACCGGCTCCTGCAAGGTGTCGATCAGTGTGGGTTGCTCGTGACTGGCAGCCGAGAACAGCGCCTAATCCTCTGCCGCATGGACTAATCCTGAAATCAGCAGGCAGCAGACACCGAGACCTGTCGTGAAATCGACAAGTAACAAGCGTATAGTCATTAGCAAATTGCTGGCACGGATTCGAGCAGACAGGTCGTTGACTGTAACCGCCAACGCAGCGCCAGGATGCAGTGCGCAAAGGTTGAGTCGTATCGACCTGTATCAACATGTCCACAGGGGTGCACAATGAATGAAACCGAAAACTGCAAGCTGGCCCGCCAAAAGGGCCACCGTGAGCTGCAACTCCAGCAGGTGGAAGCGGGGTCAAAAGATAGAGATTCTCGCCCACGAGTATTCGGTGTTTCCGCTGGTCTTGAGCGGCGAATTCAGCATGGCCACTGAACAGGGCACAATAAACTTTCGCACGGGCGATAGCGGCGTAAATCCGCCCGGCACCCCGCATAATAGAGTGCGCCGAACCCGCGGGTGGGTCATTCCTGTTTGCAAAAACGCAGTGCTGTCGCTCGACCCGACTCACCAATGCTCCTTTAGTAGCCAATGAAGATCCGTGAATTCACCGCTGCGGACCAGGCGGACATCACCCGCTTGCAGGATGCGTTCATGGCCGAGTTCTTCCCTGAATTCACCAGCGACCCACGTCAATATCAATGGAATGCCGACATCTACCAGATCGACGCCAGCTACCTGAAGAACGGTGGTAAATTCTGGGTCGCCGAGGTGAAACATGACATCGTAGGCTTCGGCGGATTTCGCTTACTGGATGCAGACAGCGCCGAGATCAAGCGCGTCAGAATCGCTAGCGCGCATCGCGGTAAAGGCCTGGGCACATCGATTATCAGGCACATCGAAAGCTACTGTCGAGCGACTAAAATCAAGGCAATCAAAGTCGATACCGATGGTCGCTTCGAGGCAGCGATATCCATGTTCACCAACCTGGGATATGTTTTTCAGCGCAGCGCAAGTGCGACTAAAAACAACATCGTCTACACCGACAATTACTACGAAAAATTGCTCTAGCTAATCCAGGCCTGAGATACCCTGGCTCGTCGGACAGATCATCAGGCAAACATCGCCTGAATAGGCCAGTTTTGGATGGGGAATGAGCGGGCTTCGACCCGTCTCCCGATAGCCCTGCTTCTGATAAAGCCCAATCGCATCACTATTTTGCGCAAAGACATAAAGGCTCAGCAGCCCGAAACCACCGGCAACGGCATGCGCTTTCGCCATTTCCAGTAATTTCGAACCAATCCCCAGGCGCCTGAATTCCGCAAACACTGTGATCGCGTGGATGAAATAACTTCCCGGCGCCTCCATGGAAGCAAATGGCGACTCCAGTAGCAGACGCTCCGGGGGTAACAGTGGATGATCAATTGCGGGGTTCTCATCATCAAACGGATAGGCCGACAGTCCGCCGACGATTTCGCCGTTGTCGACGGCAACCCAATAATTTCCATAGTATTCGGTCGACGCCGAGTCACCTAACTCGGTTTCGATGATCGTTTCGACCGGCAGGTCCAGGTTCTCATACAGCGCTTCATTGAAGCCGCCATGCGCCATCAGGCGAATGCGCAGGAGTTGGGCGGTATCGGTCCTCAGTGCTTTTCTGATTTCAATAGCCACAGGCGGAAGGCGAGTCGATCAGGGAGATGCATAATGAACCAGGCTGATCATGGTGTAAATCCAACGACCACAACATTACTGCCTGAGCGTCGATGCCGCAGGCTGTTGGCAGGCAGCCACTTTCGTTGCGGTAATGATTGCAGCAAACATTTGGGGTGGCAGCGAATCGTTTTCTGTTTTAAGTTAGCACCCACTAATCGCGATCGCGCTACCCATGAACCCGAATTTGATGAACCCCTCGTTCTACTTCACTGCCGATACCGATTTCGCTCTGGGCGCAGTTCGCAAGGCTACCGGTAGCTCCGTTCAGGACAGTCTTAGATACCTGCCGGTGGTCAAAACACTGCTGGGTCGGGATCACCCGATCATCGCCGAGATCAGGGAAGAAATGTGCCCACGCCTGGCGTTAAGGAACCTCGCAAGCTGATGCCAGACGATCCCAGCAGCGACAGGATTGCGGGCGAAGAATTTGACGTCGTCGTTATCGGCAGCGGCGTGGTCGGTTGCGCCATGGCGCGTCGCTTTACGCTGGAGGGCGCCAGGGTATTGGTGCTGGAGAAGGCCGCCGATATTCTCGACGGTGCGAGCAAAGGCAATAGTGCGATACTGCATACCGGGTTTGATGCCGAGCCAGGATCACTTGAGCAGCACTGCATTCAGGCCGGTTACGAAGAATACCTGCAAGTCAAGGATGAACTGAATCTGCCGGTACTCGAAAGCGGGGCGCTGGTGGTCGCCTGGAATGCGGCGGAAGCCGAAATGCTTGGCGGGATCGTGGACAAGGCCAGGGCCAACAGTGTGCGCGACGTGCAACATCTCAGCAGCGCGCAATTGCTGGTAAAAGAGCCCGGGCTGTCCAAAAAGGCATTTGCCGCGGTCGAAGTTCCGCGTGAGTTTGTCATCGACCCCTGGACGACCCCCTATACCTATTTACTGCAGGCCATCGAAAACGGCGCAACGGTAAAACGCGACACCGCAGTAATCGATGCCGACTTTGCCGCCGGCCTGTGGCAGATTGAAACAAACCGGGGAAAAATAACGGCGCGCACCGTCATCAATTGCGCAGGATTGTACGGCGATTTACTGGAGCAGAAATTGCTGGGTCAATCCGCTTTCGAGATACGCCCGCGCAAAGGCCAGTTCCTGGTTTTCGATAAATCTGCGAGCCGCCTGATTGATTCGATTATCCTTCCGGTACCGAATGAGATAACCAAGGGCATCGTGGTGTGCCGAACCATCTTCGGCAACCTGCTGGTCGGGCCGACCGCAGAGGAACAGCAAAGTCGCGACGATGCCTCGGTGGACGCAAACACACTGCAGGCGTTGCACAACAAGGGTGTCGAGATCATTCCTGAACTCGCCAATCATAGTGTTACCGCTACCTATGCCGGGATTCGTCCTGCCACTGAGTTCAAGGATTACTGCATCCAGCCGTACGCGGAACAAAACTACATCAGTGTCGGTGGCATTCGCTCAACCGGTTTAACCGCGGCCCTCGGTATCGCCAGCCATGTCTTCAGGCTGTATCAGGCTATGGGCAATAGCCACAATCAAATTGACAATTTTGTTGTTCCCGATGTCTTGCCGCTGGCCGAAAGTCTCGAGCGCAACTGGAGTAAACCCGGCAATGGCGGCATCGTCTGCCACTGTGAACTGGTTACCCGCCACGAAATCGAGCAGGCGCTCAGCGGCCCCCTGGCAGCGAATAGCCTGGCGGGTCTGAAACGACGCACGCGCGCCACCATGGGCCGTTGCCAGGGCTTCTACTGCTCGGCCGAACTCAGCGAAATGTGCGCGAATCGCCTGCAAATACCGCTCAGCGAGCCGCTCACATGAAGTCGACGCAATGCCAGGTAGCGATTATCGGGGCAGGCCCGGGCGGACTGTCGATCGCCACCGAGCTGAAAAAGCTGGGGGTGGATCATGTCGCGCTACTGGAACGTGAGAGCACCGCAGGTGGCATTCCACGTCACTGTGGGCATTCGCCTTTCGGAATGCGTGAATTCAGGCGCGTTCTCAGTGGCGCCGAATACACGCGTCGACTGACCGCGCAGGCTGAAAAAGCCGGCGTCGAGATACGCCTCGCCACCACGGTGACCGAGCTCGGACAATGCGGAGAACTCAGCCTGTCGACCAACGAAGGCCGGCAGCAACTCAAGGCAGAGCGGGTCGTCATCTGCTCCGGCGCACGCGAAAAACCGCGTGCGGCCAGGCTGGTATCGGGTGCTCGACCGCAAGCTGTGATGACCACCGGCGCCCTGCAATCGATGATTTATCTGAAACAACAAAGACCGTGCAAACGACCCGTCATCATCGGCAGCGAAATGGTCGCCTTCTCGGCTTTCCTCAGTTGTCGCCATGCGGGGATGAAACCGGTGGCAATGATCGAAGCCGGGCCCGTGGTCAGCTGGTGGCGGCTTGCGGCGCTATTGCCACGCTTGTTGGGGACACCGGTGTTGACCAACACGTCGCTGGAGGCCATAGAGGGCAAGGACAAGGTTCGGGCGGTTATGCTCAAACGACCCTCCGGTGAGCTCGCCACAATCGACTGCGACGGCGTTATTTTCACCGGGCAATTCATCGGCGAGTCGACGCTGGCGACAATGGCCGGATTCGCAATCGATACCGTGACAAACAGCCCACTAGTCGACGCTTATGGGCGTTGCTCAAATATCAACTACTTCGCCAGCGGTAATCTGCGCTACCCCTTGAAAACGGCCGGGCAATGCTGGCGTGAAGGTCGGGATATGGCAAGCCTGGTGAAGGCATCCCTCGACGGAAAGCTGCCCGATAGATGGGCTCAAACAAATGCCTGAGGCAGTTATCTGGGCGCTTCTGCCGTCGCCGCCGCAACAAATGGGTAGGCAACCAGCCTGCCAGACTGGTCACTAGCCTTGCCGGGTGCCCCGCTGACATACATTCAGCCGCAAGCCGGCCGCAAGGGCTTGTTACGCCAGGTGCACTTGCAGTAGCATCGACCGCAACCAGGATGATGAGAAACGCCTGCCGGATTTAGTAAAGGAGTGGAATGAAGCAAAGCCTTGAACAACGATGTCCACCTCGCGGTTACCGTTGGCGCTGCCTCCCAGCCCTGCACAATGACGCCAGGCATTGCTCAGGATGACGTTGCCCGACACGGATCATCGCCCAGGCTACCAGTTTGTCTACCGGGAATATGCGCAGGCACTTTACGATGCGCTGGTGGAAGATGCGTTCTACATCACCATGGAGCAACAGCTCGGTGAGCAACGCGAGGCCCGTGAAGCGATGCTGCGTTATCTCGACTACTCGATGGTGGAAGCTCGCGACTACGGCACGCTTTATTTTCCTGAAACGCATCGCCATGGCGTGGCCGTCTGGTCGCAGCCACTTGCGCCAGCACGCGAGACGCAACGAAAAAGCGCCAAACTCGAGTTTTTACGCAGCCATATGGGCACTGCGAGCGCTACCAGGTACCAGGGCATCGCCGACTTCATGTCGCGTCAATCCGCTGCCCTCGTCGACGCGTCGGCCTGGTATCTGTCAATCGTCGGGGTACTGCCGGCCTGGCAAAATCGCGGTCTGGGTGGAGCGCTGATTGCCCCGGTCCTCGAGCAGGCGGATCGAGCGGGTGTACCCACCTTCCTGGAAACCTTCACGCCGCGCAACGAACCTTTTTACCAGCGCCTGGGTTACCGCGTCGCCGGCACATTTTTCGAACCGACGATCGGCGCGCACTATTCGCTCATGCTGCGCGAATGACCAGCCGTGACGATGAACCGACGATCAGACAAACAGTCAGATCATCGCCAGCAATGAAATGAGGGGATTTATAATGCGCTGCATGCCAATCGTGAGTGGAATCTGCGCGCTGTTGCTGGCGACGGTAGCGGTCGCAGATGCCGGATGGACCGACGAGGTCGTGGTCGTGGAGTTGATCCCCACCGGTCGGCATTATTTCGAACTGCGCCTCGCCGGTAAGAATAATCCGAGTGGTTGTCGTGAAAAGGGCTGGTATTACATCAACTACGATGCTCCCGGCGCCGACAAGATGTTCGACCTGTTTGTCGACAGCCTCAAAGCGGAACTGCGCCTGAAGGTTTACGTGACTGGAGTCTGCAATTTTAACGGCTATGCCGAGATTTCGTCGGTCAGCGTGAGTGCGAAATAACCTTGCCGGCAGCTAGACGGCTTCATCCCCGGCAACACTTGCTGCGAAAGATACCTGTTCGTGGCCACCGACAGTCAACCCCGACCGCGCTGGTTGGGATACTGGAGCAACCGTTTGCCCGCTTTTGCTGATTTTCGTTTCGACCCGAGCGCACCATGGCGTTGAGCGAGCACCGCAACCGCCTGCTGCTGCTTGCCCTGTGCGGGATCGCGCCGTTCATGCTCAACGGGCTGGTCAATTCGGTAATTTACCCCGACGCCCTGCTCTACTGGTGTTTCGAAATGCTGACCTGGATTCTCATCCCATCGACCGTCCTCTACCTGGTGACCCGTACACCGGGTTTTCAATTTTCCGCTCTCGGCTATCATGGCGCTATCTGTGGGCAGCGCAGCACCGTGCTCTTGTTGCTCGTCTGCCTGGTGTTCGCACCGCTGTGTTACTGGGTATATTCGAGCAGTTATGAGTTTTTCATCGAGTTGTTCCCGGCGGGAGAATCCTTCAACTACGATTCCGTCGTGCCAACCTCCGGCTTGCTCTATTTCGCCGTCGTTATCTATTTCGGCCTGTCAGCGGGGCTGGTCGAGGAGTTCCTCTTCCGCGGCCTGTTGTACCGCGCTTTTTCCGGGTTTCAGCATTCGCGGCCGCTATTCCTGGTGGTGTCGCCGCTGCTGTTCGGCCTGGTGCACTGGGAGGACGGCCTCGCCAACCTGGCATCGACCTATATTGTCGGTGCTTTCATGGCGATCGCTTATCTGGGCCTGCGCAACTTGTGGCCGCTGGTGATCGGCCATATCTTTACCGATCTGGTCTGGTTCGGTTAGCTCATGGCGCCGATTCCTGAATTATCGAAATTATCAAGGACAGGTGAAGGCAAATGATTAAACCCATCGCTATCGATCACCTCGTGCTGCGCACCGCCCGCTACCGCGAATTGATCGATTTTTACTGCGACGTCATCGGTTGCCGGCTCGAGCGGGAGACTTCGGCCGAGTTCGGCCTGACGCAACTGCGCGCCGGCAATGCGCTGATCGATATCGTCGATGTCAATGGCAAGCTGGGCAGGACCGGCGGTGCCGCACCGGGCCCGACGGGTAACAATCTCGATCACTTCTGTCTGCAGATCGAGGCCTGCGACGAGGCCGAATTGATCGCTTACCTGCAGTCACTCGGCATCGACTGCGACGAATTCCACGAGCGCTACGGCGCGCAGGGCATGGGACGTTCGCTCTACATCCGCGATATTGACGGCAACACTGTCGAACTGCGTTCAGTGAAAACTAACTTCCTGGCATAACCCCGAACAGCGATACGCCGGGGATCGCTGAAATTGGTCAGTACTATCCAGAAAATCTATTAACGTCAGATATTTGCGGAAATAAACTTCCCACAAAGCCGAAGAAAAATATTCACATTTACCCTGTTTGGGTGATTCTTTATATACATCCCATCGATAAAATAGGCCAATCGAAATTTCAGACGTTATTGGAATCAATTCATGAAGGGATTTAAATTACTGGCCCTCGCTGTTTTCCTGGTCAGCGGTTATTCCACCTCGGCGCAGGCGGCCTTAGTCGACATCGCACTGAGTCCGAGCGCTTGCGATACGACTATTAGTAATACCTGCTGGACAACCGATGTCAACTCCAAGCTGTCGCTGGCAGAGATCGAGGCGATCACCGGTGCAAGCGGTCTGCAGTCACTATACAAGCAGGATGTCGGTGCCAGCTCCGACTCCGGCATCTTCGCCGCGTCATACGAGACTAGTTTCGCTAACTCTTCGACGGATCCCCAGGATGCGCTAATAACACTGATCGCGGGCAAGGATTCGATCGATTGTGGTACCTGCTACCTGCTGGTCAAGGACGGCAACCATAGTCCGGCACAGTATATCTTCAACCTGTCGCTGGCAGGCATGATCAATTCGATCTCTGCAACCGATTTCTGGCCCGCGGGTGGTGCGATCTCGCACGTCGAGATCGTTGGCAACCTGTCACCGGTTCCGGTCCCTGCTGCCGCCTGGTTGTTCGGTACCGCGCTGATCGGTTTCATCGGTTTGTCGAGACGCACCGGGGTCTGATATTTGGTAACAACCTTGATCCACAAAAAACACGGCGTTCACGCCGTGTTTTTTTTGCCTGCCGGGAAAACCGCGCAAAATCCGCGGATGACGCCGACGTCGTCAGTCGTTGTCGGCCTTCTGCATCAGGTAACCGCCGGAGCGTTCGTCCAGCGACAGGCGGATCAGGCCACGTCGTTCAGCCTCTTCCAATAGATCACTGAAAGAGCGTACGCCGTAGTAGCGTTCGTTGAAGCCGGGGCGACGCCGTTTCAATGCCTGCTTGACCATCGAGCCCCACAGCTTGTCGCGGTCGTCGCGCTCGGCGTAGAGCGCCTCGGCGGTCTCCATCACCAGCCCGATTGCCTCGTCCATCTTGTCTTCTTCGGGCTTGTCTCCTTCCGCCGTGGCCGCAACCACCTGGCTGTCGTCGCCCTTCTTGCTGGCCGCCTTCTTGCGCGCTGGCGCCTTGCGCTTGCGCTGCTTGCTCGATTCGGCCTCGCGCGCGAGGTCGTCGTAAAAAATGAATTCGTCGCAGTTGCTCATCAGCAGGTCCGAGGTCGAACTTTTTACCCCGACGCCGATCACGGTCTTGTTGTTTTCGCGCAGCTTGCTCACCAGGGGCGAGAAATCGGAATCGCCGCTGACGATGACGAAACTGTCGATATGCTCCTTGGTGTAACACAGGTCAAGCGCATCGACGACCATGCGGATGTCGGCGGAATTCTTGCCTGACTGGCGTGTGTGCGGAATTTCAATCAGTTCGAATGCAGCATCGTGCATCACCGCCTTGAACTCCTTGTAGCGCTCCCAGTCGCAGTAGGCTTTCTTCACCACCACGCTGCCCTTGACCAGCAGGCGTTCCAGCACCAGGTTGATATTGAATTTCTCGATGCGCGCATCGCGCACGCCGAGCGCGACGTTCTCGAAATCACAGAAAATCGCGATATTCAGGTCTTCACTGGTCGATGACATGGTTCCCCTCCGGGAATATTGACGGGTAGCGCTCGCGCTGACGCGCACTGTGGCGGGCACAGCATAAACGCTGTCCCTGCAAAATCAAGCGCATAAATTAAATGCATTTTTGAAAAACCTGCCGCGACGGGTCGAATTTCGGGTAAACTGCCAGCGTTAACCAGTATTGGCGCCATTGCTGCCGCTTTCAATTAAATCCATGATCACTGCAATTCATTTTCGATCGCGCCCCGGGAGTGTCGTTTCCCCAGTATGTATCTCACCGCTTACCTCGAGGAGGTGAATCATGTCGCCTGACGGTTTATTCGCGCTTTCCGCCTGGGGCTACGTTGGCGTCGCATTGTTGCTGACCCACGTCACCATCGCCAGCGTGACGATTTTTCTACACCGCCACCAGGCGCACCACGCGCTCGATCTGCACCCGCTGGCGAGTCATTTTTTCCGCTTCTGGCTGTGGCTGACGACCGCCACCGTGACGCGCGAATGGGTCGCCATTCACCGCAAGCATCACGCCTGTTGCGAGACCGAAGAAGATCCGCATAGCCCGCGTTGCAAAGGCATCCTGACCGTCCTGTTCGGCGGCTGGTGGCTGTACCGACGCGCAGCGGTGAGCACCGAGACGCTATCCCGTTTCGGTCAGGGCACGCCCGACGACTACCTCGAACGTGAGCTCTACACCCGGCATCGTAACCTCGGGATTTTAATAATGGCACTGATTGACGTTGCCCTGTTCGGTTTGCCCGGGATCGCCATCTTCGTGGTGCAGATGGTATGGATACCCTTCTGGGCCGCTGGTGTGATCAATGGTCTCGGGCATTACCTCGGCTATCGTAATTTCGAAACCCCCGACGCATCTACCAACATCCTGCCCTGGGGTATTCTCGTCGGCGGTGAAGAGCTACACAACAATCACCACGCCTACATGGCGTCCGCGCGCATGTCCAGCAAATGGTGGGAAATCGATATTGGCTGGGCCTATGTGCGCCTGCTTGCACTGTGCCGCCTCGCCACCATCCGCCGCCTGGCACCGCGCGCCATCAGCCAGATGGGTAAGGTGCTGATCGACCGTGATACGGCGCGTGCGGTGGTCAGCCAGCGTTTTTTGATTCTGAAACGCTACGGCCAGATGGTGATCCGCCCGGCACTACTTCAGGCCGGGCGCAATTCCGATCGTATGGGCCGTCGCCTGCTGCGGCGCGCGCGCAAACTGATTACCCGCGAAGGCTTGCCCCAGGATCGGCGCGCAACCGAAACCATCGATCACGTGTTGTCATTGGACGAAACCCTGGCGACCATCTATCGCTTCAAGCAGCAACTGAAAGAAGTCCTCCGCCGCGGCGCACGCGACGAGCGCGGCCGGGTCGAACGGCTGCGCGCCTGGTGTGTCGCCTGCGAGCAAAGCGGCATCGAGGCACTGGAGGAATTCGCCGCCTACCTGCGCGGCTACCGCCTGGAAAATATCTAGACCGGACCAACCCGCCTCAGCGCAAGTCAACTCTCATCGTCGGCGCCGGCTGGTTTCCATATCTGCGGCATCGGTTCACTCGCCTTGCCGGAATCAACCCGCTCGCGCGTTCCCTCGCGCTGCAAACGATTCGTCGCCTCGGGCAGATCCGCCGCCAGTTCTTCGATGCGCAGGCGCGCCGTCGCGGGCGCGAGGCGTCCCGCGTCGCGCAACCCCTGGTGGCGCGACCAGGCGGCGTACTTCTTGCTGACCTGGTGCGGTTGATACAGGCTCAGCGTATCTGGTGGGATGTCAAACTCCAGGGTCAATGCGCCATCGGCGGCCGCAGCCGCGAGCAATTCCTCGCCGGCAAGGGTGCGCGCGACCAGGACGTTAGTGCCCGGATCGTCGACGCTGTCGACGCGGTTCGGGCCACCACCGATCCAGCTATCGGCGGCGGCGATATCGGCGGCCTCGCCGATACCGTCAGGGCATATCTTACAGCGAAACGGCAACGTCCAGGTGGTTTCATCCTCGCCCCAGTAGTCGATGTAATGATACTCGTGCGACCCCGTGGGCGTCTCCACCCGGGTCGGACCCGGGCAGCCGCGTCCCCGATAGCGCAAACCAGTCACCGAATCCGGATCGATACCCACGCGTTTAAAAAATGCATCGGTGCCGCGCGGTGTGCCATAACCGCCGCAAACCATCACCACGCAGTACTTGACCAGTCGATCGACGCGCTCATCCTGCTTGGCGAAATTTCTGAGCGCGGCGACATCGCAGGGTTTGGCAAAAAATGCAAACGGCTGGTTGCGCTCGAGTGCGGCGTCGAGATCGAGCAACGGCGCAGCGGGTCCGTAACGCGACCCGGCGGCCTCGAAGACATCGGCTTCGCTAAAGCTCAGGGTCGGTTCGCCAAAAGTGGGCTCGCTGCTCGAGGCTTTCACCTGCAGGATGAAATCGACTCGCTTAGATTTCAGCAGGTAGGCCCCGAGTGCGGTCATCACGCCACCGGTAGAGCCTTCGAAACGCACCTCGGGATTGCTCGCCCAGGCGCGCACCATGCGTCGCCACGGACCCCAGACATTATCCGCATGGGTATCCGGCTCGATCAGGCGTTCCGGCAAACCCTCGACGCGGGTACCCGGACAAACGGCATAGATGCGATCGACGGTTTCATGATCGAGATCACCCACGACAACCGGTGCCAGAAAGCCGTTCAGGGTTTTCGTCACCCACACCCGCTCCCTGCCGGCCAGCGACTGGCACAACCCGCAGCCGATGCACAGGCCCTGTTCGACAATGGCATAGAGACGTTCGCTTGGAGTTAGTTGTTCACTCATTTTCGCCTCCCATGGCAGGGGGCCACGGCTGCAGAATCGCAGCCACGGCATAGTCGCAAAGCGGCACTTGGCACACCGATCTTCAATAGACCGTGCACAAAGCCGCAATAATATCCTGATCCCGGCACAAAGTCGTCGCGGTATGTTACCTGATGCTGGATCAACTGCGGCTCGTGGTTGTCCGGTTCCATATAAGTAGGAACGGATACTCGAAGTGCCTGCAAAGATTCCCGCTTGCGCGGGAATGACGGTTGACCCGGTCATTCCCGCCCGCATGCGACCCGCCTGGCGGTGCCGACGTAGCCGAACCCTGGTGGGAATTTGGCATGCAAAAACTCGCTCCAATGGTCTCTATTTTCGCTCGATCCGCTCAACCAGTGCCGCTGAATACATGCGCACTGGTTGGCAAGGTAAATCCACCAGTGGCCCCATCCTGGTAGCGTGCCAGCGACGTCTCACAATCCTGGTGAATCGCACGAATCTGCGTTTCATCGAGATTCACGTTCATCACCGGTAGCCAGCCTCTGAGTTCGACATCGACAAAATCGAACATGCCGCTAAAGCTGGCTTCGCCCGCCAGGGTCTGAAAATCGAGCTGTCGAACACCCGCTTGCACTGCCAGCGCTTGAAGCTCGTTGCTATCGCCCAGACAGAACGGCGCTTGCAATGCGGCGGCTGCATTCGCTCCGGCCAGTCGCCCCAGTACTTCGACCAGGTCGTTGAATCCCGGGTTATCCAGCAGCGAATTCCACACCACCACGGCCAGTCGCCCTCCCGGCTTCAGCACCCGTAGCATTTCCTGCAGCGCCTTTACCCGATCGCTAAAAAACATCAGCCCGAACTGACACACGACCCGGTCAAAACGGGCGTCTGCAAATGGCAACTCGCAGGCATCGCCACAGCGCCAGTCGATACTCGCATCGAGCGACCGCGCCACCGTGAGCATAGCGGGTGATATATCGAGACCTACCGGCGCATGTTGCGACCCGGTCACTGCCGCAATATCACGCGTCACGACACCGCTGCCACAGGCAATATCGAGCACTTCATGGCCCGCACCGACGTCGGCTGCGGCAATCACCCGAGGTGACCAGGGCTTAAACAGGCCCGGCACAAACTTATCTTCGTAAAAACGCGCCGCCATCACTTCCTGTGGTGTGGCTTCGGGTAAATTACAGGTTGTTTCGCTTTCCCTAATGGTTTTAACTGCATGCATGTCTCTTGTTCTCCAGCATTGTTTTTGATGCCATCAGTTTGAATAAAGCTAATAACAATCACCACGATCAGGAATCCGCATTACTTGATCCAGCGTCCGCTGCCGCTGGCAACGAGGTCACTGGCATCGATCCAATGTCAGATGTACTCGATTCGATTCGCTTGCGTGGCGCCCTGTTTTTCCTGTGGGAACCGGCTGCAATCCACGCTGTCGGCGTTGCCGATGGCACAAAACTGAGCCACCACATAGTTCCCGGAACCGATCGTGTCATTTCCTATCACATCGTAACCCGCGGAACCTGCTGGGCGTGCGTACATGGTGAGCCACCGATGCAGCTGCAAAGTGGCGACATCCTGGTACTACCGCACGGCGATGCCTACAAGATTGCGGACACCCCGCAGTTCCCAACTGAAGCGGACGAAATGGCCTCGATCGAGTTTTTCAAAGCGCTGGCGGCGGGCGATATGCCACCAGTGATTAGTGACGCGACCGCCGGGGCGGACGACAATCGCCTGATCTGTGGCTTTCTCGGCTGCAATACCAATCCACCAAACCCGCTGATGACTTCACTGCCGCGCATGATCCGGGTGCCTGCGCCGAGTGACGGCAATGATCCGCTTTCCCACCTGATCGACTTTGCGCTGTCGGAATCGGGTCAACAACGCGGCGGTGAGCGCTGCCTGCTGATGCGCCTGAGCGAAGTCATGTTTGTCGAGGTCTTGCGGCGCTATCTGCGCGTCAGTAGCCAACCAGAGTCGGGATGGCTGAATGGTCTGCGTGATCCCGTGGTCGGGCGAGCCCTCGGCCTGATGCATAGGAATGTTGCCACCGGCTGGACACTGCCAGGCCTGGCGCGCGCCTGCGGTGCCTCGCGTACCACCCTGGCCGAGCGCTTCCAGCGACTGGTCGGCACGCCACCCATGCAATACCTGACCAACTGGCGCATGCAGATCGCCGCTCTGTTGCTTGTGGAACAGTCGGCAAAGGTCTATAGCGTCGCGATCGAGGTTGGCTATGAGTCCGAGGCCGCTTTCAGCCGCGCCTTCAAACGCGTCGTCGGATCGAGTCCCAGCGCCTGGCGCGCGCAACATTTGCACGATGGCGATAGTTAGGCCTGCAACGAGTCACTTCGTGCAATCCCGAATCGCGCCAGTTTATAATTACGCCATCGTCAAACGGAGCTGTCCGAGCAGCCAGGCACACAGTTATGGAAATTAAATGAGCCTTTCCGAAACAATGCGCGCCGTGGTGTTGACCGGCCACGGCGGACTCGACAAGCTCGAATACCATGAAGACTGGCCAACGCCTGTGCCAGTTTCAGGCGAGGTGCTGGCGCGCGTCGGCGCCTGCGGGCTCAACAACACCGACATCAACACGCGAACCGCCTGGTATTCCAGATCGGTCACCGAGGGTATTACCGATACGGGCGACAAGCAGGCCTTCGAGCCTGTGGCTGCCGAAAATAGCAGCTGGGACAGCGCCAGCATTAGCGATCCGTTAGCGGTGTCCGCATGATCGACGAAGCCAACATGGAACAGTTCGCCGCCATCGACCTCGGTTCCAACAGCTTTCACCTGGTAGTCGCCCGCCAGGAGCAGCATGCCCTGACTGTCATCGATCGCGAGCGCGACATGGTGCGCCTGGCGGCCGGGCTGGATGGCAAGAACCTGCTCACCGAGGAAGCCAGTGAACGCGCGCTGGCCTGCCTGTCTCGTTTCGGTGAGCGTTTGCGCGGTCTCAAAGCCGATAACGTGCGCGTGGTCGGCACCAACGCGCTGCGCAAAGCAAAAAACTCGCGCCAGTTCATCGCCCGTGCCGAACAGGCACTCGGGTTTTCCATCGAAATCATATCCGGTGTCGAGGAAGCGCGACTGGTCTACCTTGGCGCCGCACGAACCCTGCAAGGCGATCGCGGGCGACGCCTGGTAATCGATATCGGCGGTGGCAGCACGGAGATCATCGTTGGCGACAAGAGTGAGCCACTGTACCTGGAAAGTTTCTACATGGGTTGTGTCAGCAGCAGCGAGCGCTTTTTTGCCGGCGGCGAATACGATCAAAAAAGCATGCGCAAGGCTATTTTGAAGGCCCAACTGGAGCTCGAACCGCACATCGCCGCATTGAAATCACTGCGCGCCCAGGACGTCATCGGCACCTCGGGAACCGCGCGTTCCATTAATAACGTGTTGCGTGAAAACAACTGGAGTGAAACCGGCATCACTCGCGCCGGGCTCGACATGCTGGTCAAGCACATCCTCAAAGTCGGCAAACTCGGCAAGCTCAAACTCAATGGGCTGAGTGAGCAGCGACGCCCGGTTTTCGCCGGCGGCGTCGCGGTGATGATGGCGATATTCAACGCCCTCGACATCGATTTCATGCGCGTTTCCGAGGGCTCTTTGCGCGAGGGGGTGTTGCACGACCTGATCGGCCGCGAGCTGTTCGAAGACCGTCGTGCGGTCACCGTCCTCGAGTTGATGAAACGCCATCACATCGACCTCGAACAGGGATTACGGGTACGCGATACCACGCTGGCACTGTTCAAGCAGGTTAGCCACCTCGACCTGCTCAAACGCGAACAACGCCTGCTCGGCTGGGCCGCGCAACTGCATGAAATCGGCCTGATGATTGCGCACAGCCAGTATCACCTGCACGGCGGTTACGTGCTCGAAAACATGGATCTGCCGGGTTTCTCGCGCCAGGAGCAGGGGGCATTGGCGATCATGGTACGCCTGCATCGGCGCAAGTACCTGCCGGAACTGATCGAGGACAACGTCTACGTGCGCTCCGAAGCACTCAGCATCATGACCCGCCTGTTGCGCCTCGGCGTGCTGCTGAATCGCGGGCGCCTGCCCATCGAAATGCCCTCTTTGCAGCTCAAGCTCGAAGTAGCACAGGTCATGACCCTGGAAATCTCCAGCGACTGGCTGGATCATCACCCACTCACCGCCGCCGACCTGGAGCAGGAGGTCGAGTTACTCGATACGGTCGACCTTAGTCTGAGACTCGTAAGGATTTGACGCGTCCCGCGGCAATCAGCAATTTGCTGCAGGCGGTCGCCATCATGGCTACCGGTAAATTCCTGTTCGCGGTCCAGGATGTCATCATCAAGGAAATGAGTGGCGGCTATCCAGTACACCAGATCATGGCGATCCGCGGCTCGGTCGCCATCCCGTTGCTGTTGCTGTTGATACACTTTCGCAGTGGGCTCGGTAGCCTGCGTCAGCATCGTGCGACGCTGCATCTGCTGCGCGGCTGCTTGATGCTGATCGCGTTTATGTGTTTCTACGTTGCGCTCGCCGGCACTTCGTTGACCGTCGCGACCGCGCTATTCTTCACTGCGCCCTTCTTTATCACGCTGTTGTCGATTCCGTTACTGGACGAACAGGTCGGATTGCGCCGCTTCGTCAGCATCGCAATCGGCTTTGCCGGTGTGCTGGTAGTGTTGCGCCCGAGCACCGCAAACTTCAGTTATTACGACTTGCTGCCGATAGTGTCGGCTTTCTTTTATTCCTGCTGCCAGTTGATGGTACGGGTCGCGAAGATGACCGAGCCACCCGCGGTGATGTCGCTTTACGCCAGTATTGCCTTCGTCGTACTCGGCTCACTGTGTGGGCTAGGTCTGTCGACTATCCAGGCCGCGCCGGATGCCGGTGTCAGCACCCAGTTCCTGCTGCGCGCCTGGGCGCTGCCGAATTCGGCCGACCTGCTGCTGCTGACGCTGACTGGTCTCACCAGCGCTCTCGGCTTCATGTGTTCCAGCAACGCCTACCAGCGCGAGCAGGCATCACGAATCGCGCCATTCGAATACGTGATGATCGTCTGGGTAACGCTGTTGGCTTACCTGGTCTGGTCGGAATTGCCCGATGCAATGACCCTGCTCGGCGTCGCGATGATCGTAGGCTCGGGAATCTACGTGATCCGCCGCGAGGCCGATATCGAGGCAAAACCCATCGCCTACTCCGGCCTCACCCGGCGCTAGCCGGTTAACCGCATCAGTAGCAATCATGTCTACCAGGTAAGCAATTACCGGCATAGACCACGAGTATCGATGGCACGCCGGCAGGGAGTTCATGCCGATTGAGGTTGCTGCGAACCAGGATTTTTTACAACCCTGAGCCCTTTGCTTCAGTCCGTTACCGACGGTTTCAGTAAACCCGTTACTCGCCGAATGGCCAGATTACAAGATGCCCGGGAGAGAGGCTAAGCTCGAACACATACTGGAACAGGTAGACTTCATATCCGATCAACAAAACATAACCGGCCAAAAAAACCTGTAGCAGGTGCTCTACGCTAAACGGCCCGACAAACTTGCGCCGTGCAGCGACAACCAGCATGAGCAGGCAGATCCCCGTGAGAGCGATTTTGGACGACACGAAACCGTCGATTCCTGTTTCTAACATCAACGCCATGACAAGATTGGCTTCAGCCGCACCAGCATTGAGTAGATTCAGCGTAAACAGGGCGTCGGTGCAACTGAGCAGAAAGATGCCCAACGCCAGATACAGAACACGCGGTTCGTGCCAGTCAAACCAGAAATCGTTCTCATCGACCGAGCGCCGACTGAGGCGGCGTCGAGGGCGGAAATTGCCGTACAGGAAAGCCCACCATACCCCACCGCGTCGGTTGTCGGCCTGGCGTCGTTCCACGGCCATCGTTGACATAGGCGTCTCACCGTCAGCCAGCTGCCAGTCCTGGTCTGCATGTTGATCGGGATCAATCAGATTCAACTTGACTGCCTCGCATTGTCGGGAACGGTATCTTTGTACCATAGCAACCCTTCTTGTGGTTATACGATCAGGCTATGTTACGCGCTCGGCCAGTTGAAATATTTGATGCAGTTGGCATTTTTGCCCCAGGTGATAGCGCACGGGTAATTGCTACTATCTAAGTAATCGGGGTGAGGAATAGAGTGTAATAGTGGGACATATATGTCCCACAGTAACCTAACAGTAACTCGGTCGCACAGTAACTCGGTGACCGATTAAATCAGCGGTTGCTGCAAGTCGAGAGATTTACCACCAGAGCACGCATTGCCAGATACATAACGAATGCATTCAAAATATGCCACAGGAAATGGGTCCCCAATCCGACGTGGATACAAACCCGCAGATCGACAGAGCGAAGCACTATCGATACCAGAAACATGCCGGCTGCGCCGAGCAGCAGACCAGGCCCGGCCTTTTTACTACGGTAATGACAGGCACCCAGAATACAGATCACCAGTAGCGCGGGAGCGTATATCAAGGATCCATTAAGCACATCCTCAAATCGGCTGGCAACGACTACCGCAGTCAGAAACACGAGCAGCAGGATACCGCTGACCGGCATCGACAGATCACTAACACGTCGACTGTAGAACCCCAGATATAGCAACTGGAACACGAAAACAGGGACGACATCCAGCCAGCGCGTAATAGCGCCCGGCATGGTATGAAACAGGAAACTTCCAATTCCTATCGCCATAATCGTCGCAGTGATCGCCGCGATACTCGAGTCCTGTACCTGCTCACGAGCAGCGATGCGCCAGATCAACCACGCCACGAATACAAAGCCGATATTGGTCAAGGCGTTGACCGGTTCGGCCCACAGGCCAGGGCCTGTCCTTTCACAATAAAGATCCAGCATATTCCGCAAGCAAATCCTCGCCTGGGTTAAGAGGGCATTCTACCCCGGGTCTGCTATAGAGGCGGTATCTGTATCTCGAATACTGACCCAAAAGAATAGCTGAAGACCAACGACACTGACCCCTTTTAAATTCAAGCGGTCACCGCCTGACCATAGCGCGCGATCGTCAGGCCATCAGTATCGATATCCGGTTCTTTTCCCATAACAATATCGGCGGCGATTCGTGCAGACCCGCAGGCCATCGTCCATCCCAGCGTACCGTGGCCGGTATTCAGAAATAAATTATCGTATCGCGTCGCACCGATAATGGGGGTGCCATCCGGTGTCATCGGGCGCAGACCCGTCCAGCCTTCGGCCTTACTGACATCACCCCCACGCGGGAACAGGTCGCTGACAACATGGCGCACGCTTTCAGTAGCATCACTGCGAAGCTGGTGATTGTAGCCAGCAATTATCGCCTGACCAGCAACGCGGATGCGCTCACCCAGGCGGGTAACGGCAACTTTATAGGTCTCATCCATGATCGTGGACCGCGGCGCGGCTTCTGGGTCGGTAATCGGCAAGGTGATGGAGTAGCCCTTGATCGGATAAACCGGAATATGAATACCGATGGTTTTCAATAAAATGGGGGCATAGGGCCCCATCGAACACACGTAGCGATCACCCGAAATCCGGCCATCAGATGTATCGATACCGACAATGCGACTATTATTCATGGCCACGCCATCGATGTTCACGTTGTAGTGGAACTTGACACCCAGGTCGGCGGCTATCTCCGAAAGCGACTGAGTAAACATCCGGCAATCTCCCGTACGATCCGCCGTCAGTCGCAATCCACCGACAAATTTATGCGCCACATGGATCAGGCCGGGTTCAGCCGCGAGACAGCCATCTCGATCCAGAACCTCGAACGGGGAATCATATTTTGCCAGCACGTCCTGATCCGCCTTGGAAGCCTCGACCTGTTTCGGTTTGCGGAATAACTGCAAAGTGCCCAATTCGCGCTGATCGAATTCTATCGACAATTCTTGCATCAACTCGGTCAGCGAGTCACGGCTGTAATTGGACACACGAACCATGCGCCCCTTGTTCCTGGCGTAATCTTGCGCATTGCAGTTTGCCAACATCTGCGCACACCAACGCCACATGGTAGGACTCAAGGACGGACGGATGAACAGTGGACGATGTTTCATGAACATCCACTTCACTGCTTTCCAGGGTATTCCAGGCGCCGCCCAGGGCGAAGTCATACCGTATGACAGTTCACCCGCATTGGCGAAACTCGTTTCCATGCCGGGACCGCGCTGGCGATCCAGGACCTCGACCTCGGCACCCAGCCGCGCCAGGTAATAAGCTGTAGTAACACCGATGATACCGGCACCAAGTACAACGACCCGCATGTGACCTCCCCTGCCGAAGCTTTCAAGTCTTCAAGTTGTGCACAGCCATTTCGAAAGGCTTGTGCTATTCCATTCCCCGTGCCCGTCTTCGAAAGACACAGCTATACAGATGTCCCCGTCGACGCCAATCACCACGGCATTCAAATAGCGGCTTATGACCTCGCGGCCTGCGCATGAAAATTGTTCACAGCACAGGCCCCTGCCCCTGGACGACGCCTAAATCGGGCAGACCAGTTGTCCCAGTTTTTCGGTGAGCTTCATGTTCTCGGAGTAGTCCACCGGGCAATCGATCAACACCACGGTATCGTCGGCGATGGCCTGTTTCAACGTTGGCAATAAAGCATCTGCAGATTCCACACGGTAGCCCCTGGCACCAAAGCTTTCAGCATACATGACGAAATCCGGATTCTTGAATTCAATCTGGGTATCGCGACCAAACCGACGATCCTGGTGCCATTTGATCAGGCCATACTTGCTGTCGTTCCACACCAGGATGATGATGGCAACACCGATGCGCAGCGCGGTTTCAATTTCCTGCGAGTTCATCAGGAACCCGGCATCGCCAGTCACGGTCAGCGCCGTACGTTCGGGGTAGGCGAGCTTGGCGGCAATCGCGCCCGGTACGCCGATGCCCATCGACGCAAAGCCGTTCGAGATAATACAGGTATTGGGGCGTTCCGCCTGGTACATGCGCGCCATCCACATCTTGTGCGCGCCGACATCGGAGACCACGATATCTTCCGGCTCCAGCGCCTTGCGCAGATCAAGGATGATGCGTTGCGGCAGCAGCGGGAAGGAATCGTCATTCTCATGTGAATTCAGTTCATCGACGATGGTCTCACGCAAGTTCTGTGCCCGGGATTCAACCTGGGGTTTCGCCTCGGCAGCAATCGCCTTGAGTCCCGCCTTGATATCGCCGACCACGCCACATTCAAGGATGTAGTGCTCGTCGACCTCGGCCGGGCTCATGTCGATGTGGATGATCTTGCAGGTCTTGCCCTTGTTCCACAGATGCGGGTGATACTCGATCATGTCGTAGCCGATGCAGATCACCACATCGGCGCGATCGAAGCCACAGGCCACGAAATCGTGGGCCTGCAGGCCAACCGTACCCAGCGACAACTGATGCGAAAATGGAATACTTCCCTTGGCCATAAAGGTGGTGGCGACCGGAATATTGAGCTTTTCGGCAAACTCGACCAGTGCATCGTTAGCCTGTGCACGCACCACGCCGTTACCGGCCATCACCAGCGGGTAACTGGCATTGGATATGATCTCTGCGGCCTGGCTGATTTTATCGGCCGGTGGCACCGGTGGGCTGGCACTTTGTACCTTGAGCGGCTGCTTGTCTGCGATCTCCATCGCCGCGACGTTTTCCGGAAAATCGATAAAACTGCCACCCGGCTTTTCGGCCTGTGCCGCCTTGAAGGCCTTGCGCACGATCTCGCCAACGATTTCTGGTTCGCGAATCTGTACGCTGTACTTGGAAATTGGCGCGAACAGGTTGACCAGGTCGAGCACCTGGTGGCTCTCCTTGTGCATGCGCGTGGTCGCACCCTGGCCGGCGATACCGACGATGGGCGCACGATCCATGTTGGCGTCGGCAAATCCGGTGACGAGGTTAGTCGCACCCGGCCCGAGCGTTGACAGGCAGACACCAGCCTTGCCTGTCAGCCGCCCGTAAACATCGGCCATGAAGGCCGCACCCTGCTCGTGGCGCGTGGTAATAAACTTGATCTTGCTGCCGATCATCGAATCCATCACATCCAGGTTTTCTTCACCGGGTATCCCGAATATGTACTCGACTCCCTCATTCTCGAGACATTTAACAAACAGATCGCTGGCTTTCAATTGACTCTTCCTCGAATGGTTATAGAAGTTACCGGCATCTGCTCCAGTTAAAAATATAGGGTGCTCTCGCCACAAAACGCCAGCTCACCAATGACTTTCCCCGAGTTTTTTGGACCGATTTAATCGAGATCATAAAGCAAGTTGCATTACATTAGGGAATTTTTAAAGAATCTGCATATTTGACTCCCAAAACAGGACAACAAATGGGACAATCGCGCCTGTTTCGAAATTAACCAATTGACTTTTCAACAGGAGATATCATGGAGAACGTAAAAACCTGGCTCTCGGAAAACGCGACCGAGTGGGCGATACAGATCGTCATCGCGATCGCAATATTCGTGGTCGGTAAATACATCGCACGTAAGCTGAGCAAGCTGCTCGAAACGGGTATGCGCAAGGCCGGCACCGACCCCCTGCTGATCGGCTTCATCGGCAATGTCATCTACGGCATCCTGCTGGTAGCGGTGGTGCTCGCCGCGGTCGATTCGCTCGGTGTCAACGTGACTTCGTTGCTGACGATCGTCGGTGCTGCCGGCCTCGCGGTCGGCCTGGCAATGAAAGACTCGCTGTCCAACTTTGCCGCCGGCGTGATGATTATCATCTTTCGTCCATTCAAG
>JAJDOF010000044.1 GCA_022340305.1 Gammaproteobacteria bacterium | reverse complement strand
TTTGCGCCGGTACCGACGCCGGCTTCGTTGTCGGCGGCGCACAAGAAACACTGGAAAAACTGCGCGGATAAATGTGCGCGAGTGCTGGCGTCATTGCCGACGGACGCGAACTGGGGATGACGGGCTGACCTGTCATTCCCGCGTAAGCGGGAATCTTATAAAGTACGCGTTGGAGCGTCGTCATTTCCCATAATGATGCTATCGATCGCTAACCCTTTGCCGAGGTAAACAATATGTCTGAGCCTGTTAAAATCCTGTCCCTTACCGACGTGGCTAGCCTGGCGCGCCGTGCCCTGGCCGGTTGTGGCGCGCACGGTGCGCAACTCGATATGGCAGTGCAATCGATCGTGGATGCCGAAGCCGACGGTATTCGCACCGTCGGGCTCGGCTACCTGCCGCTTTATTGCGGACACCTGCAGGTCGGTAAGCTAAATCGTGACGCCGCGCCACGGCATACGCAAATCGCAGCCGCGGTGCTGCGCGCAGAGGCCGATAGTGGATTTGCCCATGCGGCCTTTGCCGAGGCTGAAGCAGACTTTTACGCGCTCGCCAGAAGCCAGGGTATCGCGGCGCTGTCGATCATCGATTCCTATTCGGCAGGGGTGGTGGGCTGGTTTGTACAGCGCCTGGCCGGCGCCGGCCTGATCGGTATCGGTTTCGCGAATTCACCCTCGGCGGTTGCGCCGGCGCCGGGTGCGAGTCCTTTTTTCGGCACTAATCCGATGGCGTTTGCAGTGCCACGCAGTGGTGGCGAAGCGGTTATCGCCGACATGGCGACGAGCCAGGTCGCGCTGGTAACCATCAAGCAGGCAGCGGCTGAAGGCAGGCCGATTCCGCTGGGCTGGGGCTACGATGCAAAGGGCCGGGATACTACCGATGCCGCCGCCGTCATCGACGGTGGCGCACTCGCACCTGCCGGCGGTTACAAGGGAATGTTACTGGGCTTGCTGGTCGACCTGCTCGCCGGTGTGCTCAGCGGGCCCAACTGCTCTTACCAGGCGCCGGTATTCAAGAACAATAGCGGCGGAGAGCCGAGGGTCGGACAATTTTTTATTGCCATTTCTCCAGGTGATATCACGCCAGGCGGCAATCCGGCTTACCACGCGCGCATCGAATCCATGCTGGCTGCGCTAGCGGCCGAGCCCGGTGTACGCCTGCCGGGTGAGCGGCGCCACGAATTTCGCGCCAATGCCGTTTCGCGGGGGATCGAGGTGCCTCTATCGCTTATCGACAAGCTGGAACGCTTTGCGACGGGGAAGTAGCGAGGGCCCGCGCCGGGCCCTGGAAAGGGGTGACTATGAATCAAATGTCTCGAGTTGACGGAATATTTAAGATTCTCTTAAGTCGCTGGCTCGATACTCTCCGCTATCACCTGTGAGGCGAGTAACCTGAACTTATCAACTGCAACCGGCATCAAGGCAATTGCTTTAATGCAGCCAGCGGTTTTTCGCAGGCGCTGCTGCGTGAATTATGCGACGCGTGTTGCCGTCGCTGACCGCTATCGCGATTGCGCGAAACTGCCATGAATCAGGCAATACTCCGCCAGGGTGGTCTGCTGTCTAATTACTATCCGATGAGGTGCGAAATGTATAAACACTCGTTAACAATTGCTTTAATGTCGTTGACACTGAAACCCGGCGCGCGCGCTGCAGGCGACGCCGTTGGCGAACACCTCGCGGTGATCGACCCGTCTCCAATCACAGGATGAGCCGTGAGATTACTACTGGTAGAAGACGATGAGCAACTCGGTGCCGGTATTCGCAAGGCGTTGATGCGCGACGGCGATCACGTCGACTGGCTCACCGATGGCGCTCAGGCGCTGGCCGCGATACGCAGTGAAAATTTCGAATTGATCATTCTTGACCTGCAATTACCCGGCAAGGATGGTATGTCGGTGCTGCAGAGTATGCGTCGCGAGGCGATCAATACGCCGGTGCTGATCATGACGGCGCGCGATACCGTCGACCAGCGCGTGTTCGGGCTCGACAGTGGCGCTGACGATTACGTCGTCAAACCGGTGGAACTGAAAGAACTGCGCTCCAGGGTGCGTGCCCTCAGCCGTCGCAGTCACGGCATTGCGGCACCAGAAGTGCAGCTCGGCGAGTTACGCATCAACAGAGCCAATCGCCAAGTCTGGTTCCGCGGGGTCGAGGTCGAATTAAATCGTCGCGAATTCGTGGTCTTGTCGGAATTTGTCAATAAGCCCGGACAGGTGCTCGCGCGCGGACAGCTTGAACAGGCGCTTTACGGCTGGGATGAAGGGGTCGAAAGTAATGCGCTGGAAGTGCATATCCATCACCTGCGGCGCAAGCTCGAGCGCAATTTGATCAAGACGGTGCGGGGCATCGGCTATCGACTGGATACCGACTATGAAAGTTAGCTTGTCATTGCGCCGGCGATTGACCTGGTACGTGGTCATTACCATGCTGACATTGACCACGCTATCCGGTATCGCCATCTATAGAGGCACCACCAAGGAAGCCACCGAGATATTCAATGCTTCCCTGGTGCATACCGCGCACATACTCGATGGACTGATTAGCCGCGACACTCTCGAATCCAGCCAGCGTGGTTTAAAGCTCGCCTCAGGCAGTGCATTCGACGGGCATCGCTACAAACGCAAGCTGTTCTTCGCCGTGCTCGATATCGATGGCAGCGTGTTGCTGCACTCCCCCGGGGCGCCAGAGTTTCCGTCCGCGGGCGTTGTTCCCGGGTTCTCTGAATTCAACGACAAAAGCAGGAAATGGTTAGTCTTCGCACTCCAATCCAGCCAGGATGATCTGGTGATCGTGGTTGGCGAACACAGCATTGGGCGCGAGGAGATCACCGAGTCCGTCGGTAAAGGCCTGTTGTTGCCGTTAATCCTGTTACTGCCGTTGGTAATATGGATGTTGTGGCATATTGTCGGTGTCGCCTTGCGGCCCTTACAAATCGTAACTGACCAGGTACGCGAACAAGACCTGCAACGACTGAAGCCGATCGACGTCAGCGGAGTTCCGCGCGAGGTCAGTCCGTTGGTGGATGCCCTGAACCAGATGATTGTGGATCTGGACGCGGCTTATCTGCGCGAGCGACGCTTTGTCAGCGATGCGGCGCATGAACTGCGCAATCCGCTGGCTTCGCTGTTGATCAACATCGATAACGCCATCGAAGAAACACAGGAAGAGGATGCCCTGGACTCACTGCAGAGCATGAAAGTCAGTATTCGGCGGTTATCGCACCTGGTCTCGCAGTTGCTGGCACTCAGTCACCTCGAAAAGGGCGACCCCGGTACAGCGTTTGAGCCTGTCAACCTGGCCCGGATCTGTGCGGGCGCGATAGTCGCGGCGCAGGCTGAAGCCGACGCAAAGTCGATAGCGCTGGAGCTGATCGCACCCGATTCGGGTTGCGAATTGGTCGGCGCGCTGCCCTTGCTGGAGAGCCTGGTGACGAACCTGCTGGAGAATGCCATCAGTTACGCTGATCCCGGGTGTCGCGTTGTGTTGCAGTGTCAGCGTCGCGCCCAGGAACTGGTATTGACGGTCGATGATTCCGGGCCGGGACTCGACGCCGAGCAGCGGGAAAAGGCGCCCGATCGTTTTTACCGTGCCGGGGATACCAACCGTGCTGGTGCCGGACTCGGATTGTCCATCGTCAAAACCATCGCGCAGAGCCATTGCGCCAGCGTCGAACTCAGCGAGTCGAAACTGGGTGGCCTGTGCGTGACGGTGCGCTTCGATTTAGCCTGATAAACCCACCCGATTTCCGTTAGAATCGTCTCCTTGCAGCGCCTCAAGGCGCACACTTAACCGGGATCAAGCATGAGTTTCGACAGTCACAGTGTTCGTGTTGGTGCCGATATCGGCGGAACCTTCACCGACGTCGTGCTTGAATGCGGCGACCAACAGTTCAGCAGCAAGGTGCTTACCAATTACAGCGAACCCGAGCAGGCGATTATCGACGGCCTGGTCAAGGTAACCGAGCTCGCCGGAATCGGTATCGAGCAGGTGGATCAATTGATTCACGGTACGACACTTGCCACCAATGCGTTGATCGAACGCCGCGGCGCCAGCACCGCGTTCATCACCAGCAAGGGTTTTCGCGACGTCATCGAAATGCGCACCGAGGGGCGCTTCGAGCAATACGATCTCAATTTGAGCCTGCCGGCGCCGCTGATTGCGCGCGAACACCGTTACGTGGTCGATGGCCGGATCGCGGCCACTGGCCGCGAGTTGGTCCCCCTCGACGAAGCCGGGCTGCGCGCGATAGCTCGGCGCATTCGCGCTGGCGGCTACCAGAGCCTCGCCATCGGTTTTATTCATTCTTATGTCAACTCACAACACGAGCGCCGCGCCCGCGATATCCTCGTCGAGGAATTGCCCGCTATCAATGTTTCGATTTCCAGTGAAGTATCGCCGCAAATGCGCGAATTCGAGCGCTTCAACACGGTCTGCGCCAACGCCTTTGTGAAACCGCTGATGGCATCTTACCTGGAGCGCCTGGTGGATCGGTTGCACGCGGTCGGTGGCCAGTGCCCGGTGTTCATGATGCACTCGGGCGGTGGCCTGATTTCGGTGCAAAGTGCGATCGAGTTTCCGGTGCGCCTGCTCGAGTCGGGTCCGGCCGGTGGCGCAATCTACGCGGCTGATTTCGCGGCACGCTTCGGACTCGACAAGGTGCTGTCTTACGACATGGGCGGCACCACGGCAAAAATCTGTTTGATCGAAGATTTCCTGCCGAAGACGGCGCGTACCTTTGAAGTCGCACGCAGCTATCGCTTCAAGAAAGGCTCGGGCATGCCGGTGTCGATTCCGGTCATCGAGATGGTTGAAATCGGCGCCGGGGGTGGGTCACTCGGCTGGGTCGATGAAATGCAGCAAATTCGCGTCGGGCCGGAAAGTGCGGGCTCGGAGCCTGGTCCGGCCTGTTATAACCGTGGCGGGGAAAACCCCGCGGTGACCGACGCCGATCTGCTGCTCGGACGACTCGATGCCGAGCGCTTCGCCGGTGGCGAAATCCACCTCGAAATGGAGCATGCGAAAACGGCGCTGCAGCATGCCATTGGTCGGCAACTGGGAATGGACAGCGAGACAGCGGCGATCGGCATCTGCGAAGTGGTCGACGAGAATATGGCGAACGCCGCGCGCGTGCATGCCGTCGAGAGCGGCAAGGAACTGGGTGAATTCACCATGATCGCTTTCGGTGGCGCCGCCCCGCTGCACGCCAGTCGACTGTGCGAAAAGCTCGATATCGACAGCTTGCTGATTCCACCGGGTGCCGGCGTGGGATCGGCTATCGGTTTTTTGCGCGCTCCTTTTGGTTTCGAGGCGGTACGTGGTGCGTTTTTGCGGCTCAGCGAATTCGATGCGGCCTGGACCAACCGGCTGATCACGGAACTGGGTGAGGAAGCCGAGCGATTTGCCCGTGCCGGCGCGCCGGATGCGCCGCTGGTGCGGGAGATCAAGGCCTACATGCGCTACCAGGGGCAGGGCTGGGAAATCGTGGTGATGCTGCCCAACCGGGATTTTGTGGACGGCGATGCCACCGAGTTTCGGCGTCTGTTCGAAACCGAGTACAGGCGACTGTTCGGACGCGCGCTGGACGGTCTCGATATCGAGATCATGAACTGGTCGGTACAGGTGCGCAGTGAGTTGTTGCAGTCGACGCGCGTCGAACCGGTCGGGCAGGTAAAGTCGCGCCACAGCGACGAATTGCGACGCATATTCGACGCGCGCGAACAGCGCTTTGTCGATGCTGCGGTGTACCAGCGTGACGACCTGCAAAGCGGTGATCGGATCGATGGCCCGGCGGTGATTATCGAGCGTGAAACCAGCACGGTAGTGACCAGTCGTTACGCTGCGATCAGGCAGCCCGATGGGTGCCTGTTATTGACACAAAAGGGGAATAACTGATGACCCAGGGCATTTCCAATGTGCACATGCAGGTGATGTGGAATCGCCTGATCTCGGTGGTCGAAGAGCAGGCCCTGACGTTGTTGCGCACGGCTTTTTCGACGTCGGTGCGCGAGGCGGGCGACCTGTCGGCCGGCGTCTTCGACCATGAGGGCCATATGATTGCCCAGGCGGTGACCGGCACGCCCGGCCACGTCAACGCAATGGCCGAGGCGGTCGGGCATTTCATCACCGACATCGGCCGCGATAATATTTTCGAAGGCGATTCCTACATCACCAACGACCCCTGGAAGGGCACCGGCCATTTGCATGACTTTACTTTCGTCAATCCTTCGTTTCGTAACGGCAAGCTGGTCGGCTACTTCGCCTGCACCGCGCACGTGGTCGACGTCGGCGGGCGCGGATTCGGTCCCGATGCCAACGAGGTTTATGAAGAGGGTATCTTCATCCCGATCATGAAATTTGCCGAACGCGGAGTTGTCGATCAGCGCCTGGTGCACATTATCCGTAATAATGTGCGCGAAGCGGGGCAGGTGATCGGCGACCTGTTTTCATTGTCGTCCTGTAACGACATCGGTCACCGGCGCCTGATGGAGATGATGAACGAGTTTCAGTTAGACGATTTGAATGAGTTGCGCGATTTTATTTTCGAACACAGCTTGCGCGCGACGCTGGAACGATTGAAGAATTTACCGCCGGGCTCCTATAACAATGAAATGACCGTTGACGGTTTTGATGAAGCCGTGACGATGAAACTGCGTCTCGATGTTTCAGAAACTGAAGTACTGGCCGATTTCGCTGGCACCAGTGGGCTCAGTCGCAAGGGGATCAACGTGCCGCTGGTTTACACCACGGCCTATGCCTGTTATGCACTCAAGTGCACACTGGCGCCGCAGATCCCCAATAATCATGCGTCATTGTCCCCATTCAAAGTCAGTGCCCCGGTAAATTGCATCTTGAACGCCGTCCATCCGGCGCCGGTTGCCGTGCGCCATGTGCTCGGTCAATTCCTGCCTGATGTTGTGCTGGGCGCACTGCATAAGATGCTGCCCGATACGGTTCCGGCCGAAGGTTCGAGCGCGTTGTGGAATGTGCAACTGGGTGCCTACCCGATCGAAAATTCTGAGCCGGCCGAGGGTGAAGTGCTGCGCAGCGCGCAGATCTTGATGTTCAATTCCGGTGGTACCGGTGCGCGTCCAACGCTGGATGGTCTGAGTGCGACCGCTTTCCCGTCCGGTGTGCATACCATGTCGACCGAGGTCACCGAGCACGTTGGGCCGATCACCATCTGGCGCAAGGAGTTGCGCGAAGGTTCGGGCGGCGCCGGACGGCAGCGCGGCGGGCTCGGCCAGGTGATCGAGATATCGGCCAACCTCGGCCATCGCATCTATATCAACGCCATGTTCGACCGTTGTGACAACCCGGCGCGCGGTCGCGATGGTGGACAGACAGGCGCCGCGGGCGCAGTCAGTCTCGATGACGGTGGTCCGCTGCAGTCAAAGGGCAGGCAGTGGATTCCAGACGGCAGACGCCTGGTGCTGGAATTACCGGGTGGCGGTGGTTACGGGGATCCAGCATCGCGTGCACGAACCCTGGTGGAGCAGGACGTCGCCCGCGAATACATCAGCACCGGGCAAGCGCAGCGCGAGTATCGTTATAAAGACTGAATTTGGTAATCCTTTGCCGAGGTTATTTACTTGTGGCGGTGAGCGTGGAAAAGATTGCTCCCTTGCGGGTAATACAATCTACTGCCTTATCGAGAAATAACCCGAAGAGAATGACATACCCGAGAATGGCCACATGATAGTCGAC
The DNA here is from genome assembly GCA_022340305.1 of Gammaproteobacteria bacterium. Lineage (GTDB taxonomy): Bacteria > Pseudomonadota > Gammaproteobacteria. The sequence goes on along the minus strand of JAJDOF010000044.1, from coordinate 27,468 downwards.
CCAGAACAGCTGTAATACAGCGATAAACGCAAGGTTTCTATGAGTAAACGATGTGCGCGTCTTTAGATATAGAATTAGGGCAACGATTACCAGCACGTTGTCGAAAATCTCTGCCCCGAGAGGGTTAAAGCGAAGCAGTAAAAATATGAAGATATAAGGTAGCGTGATACCTATGATTTGCCGCGGCGCTTTAATTTCCCTGCGGTAAAAATATAAAGCCCACATAAAAATGCTGAAGGCAAATATTTTTCAAAGCTGGAACCCCCCGGGTGAGCCGGATGTCGACACGAAAATCGACAGAATAATCTGGAAAAACCAGGGTATCGACGAAATCGGCTGATTCGGAAAAGTAAAGCTGTAATGGTCTATCCGGGGAGACAGTCTATTGGTCAATAAATCCTGTCCTATTTTCAAGTACCAGTAAGCGTCCTACGAAACAAACGGGGAATAGGATGCGTGCCAAAAAATCACGAATCCAAGGCAATAAACAGCAGCGGTAATCACGGTGGCGTGATTGTCTTTTAGTCAATTCATAGTGCTAACAAGCTTGTCGGGGAGCGAGGCAGAAATTATAGACCACCTGGCGCAATGGTGAGGAAATTAAGGTAACAGTGAACCAGCTTGTTCTGATCGGACGGGTCATGACTTATGAGCAGGGGCTGAAGTCAAAGGTATGGTCGAACTAACGCCGGGTAATAACAGGAATCAAAGGGGTCATTATCGACCGGAATGAATCGGTACCGATATAGCGTGTGAAGTCTGCCGCACCTCTGCCGCAATGGTGGCTGGTTATTCGGATACATAGTTTTTATACTGGCGGACTGAATTTTTTGATGAGAAGAATCATGTCTTTACGGAAGTTGGTGCTTGCCTTTACGTTGCTGTGTTTGTCCGTGTCGGCCAATGCGGCTGTCGAACTGGTCCAGACGCTGAAAAGGATCAATGATTCAGGCGAAATCAACATCGGGTATCGGGTAGACCAGACACCAATGTCATTCGATAGTGGCGCCAATAAAGCCGCTGGGTACTCGGTTGAGCTGTGTAACCATATTGCCGCAGCCGTAAAACAGAAATTGAGTCGCCCTGATATCAGGATCAATTACCTGCCGGTGACGGCAGAAAGTCGTTTCGGCGCTATCGAGTCAGGCCGGATTGATATCCTTTGTGGCGCAACGACCAGAACTCTCTCCAGGGCGGAGATAGTTGGTTTCACTCAGTCAACATTTGTAACCGGAGGTTCCTTGCTGAGTCGCAAGGCCGCGGTTGTGGAAAACCTCGAGGGTCTCGAGGGTAAACGTGTCGCGGTGGTCACCAATACGACGACCATCGAGTCCTTGAGCAACGCGATAGAAAAGTTGGCAATCGATGTGGAAGTTGTTCCGGTCGGCTCGACCAGAGAAGGCATGGACATGCTCGACAGCAAAAATATCGACGCCTTCGCCGCCGACCAGGTTGTTCTGATAGGACAGATTATTTCACGCGGGGGGCGAGAGCGGTATGCGTTATCCAGTGAACTCTTCTCATTCGAGCCATTTGCATTGGCGGTGCCACGTGGCGATGCCGATTTCCAGCTCGTCGCCGACCGGGTGCTCTCGCAACTGAATCGTAGCGGTCGGATCGGCGACATATATAAAAGGTGGTTTGGGAGCTTTGGGGAACAGCTGCCGAGCGGGCTGAAGGCGCTATACCAGTTGAATGCAACGCCTCCCTAGCCTGCATATCTCAACGAATTCCTGCTCGGCAACTGGCTCCATGCGTTGCTCTACTGCGGCGCACCACGGGGCCTTTTCGACGCCCTCGCTACGTTAAGTGGTGAGAGTTGCGGGCCAGGCACCAACAATGTTCGCCGCAATCAGATCAACGAGGCGCGTACGTGCTCAAGGTAGATTTCACGCAGGCGCAGGGTTATTGGGCCCGGCTTGCCGCCGCTGATTTCGCGATCATCAATCTGGATAACCGGCAACACATAGCTCGAAGCGCCGCTGATAAAGGCTTCGTCTGCATGCAGTGCCTGCTCGAGCGTGAAGCGGGTTTCGCTTAATTTAAGGTCATTTATGGCGCACAACGCGAGGATGGCGCGCCTTGTCACTCCCGGCAGAATGTCATTGTTGAGCGGTCGTGTCAGAATTTCGCCATCGTGTACCATGAAAAAACTGGTGCTGCCGCACTCGGTAACATAGCCCTCGCCATCGACCATCAGTGCCTCGTAGGCGCCGGCCTCATGCGCGGCCTGTTTTACCAGCACCTGGCCGAGCAGGTTCACCGACTTGATGTCGCGCCGCGCCCAGCGGATATCGACGGCGCTTGCGAGTTTGACGCCGTTACGACCCGCGTCGTTTTCCCCCGCCTGTTTTGCCTGGGTGAACATGAAAACGTTGGGCTTGATGCCCTCGGGCCAGACGAAGTCACGCTCGGCGACACCGCGTGTGACCTGCATATAGACCAGGCCTTCATCGAGCCGGTTGAGTTTGACCAGTTGGCGAAACGCCTGCAGGATTTCATCCCGTGTGAGCGGCGATTCGATCGATAGTTTTTGCAGGGAATTGAAGTAGCGTTGCATGTGGTGTTCGAAGTCGATCAACTTGCCATCGAGCACGCCAGCGACGTCATAGATAGCATCACCGAAGTTAACGGCACGATCGAAAATCGAAATCATGGCCTCGTGGTCGGGAATGTAGTCGCCGTTCAGATAGACGATTCGGGTCATGGATGGTTAAGCCTTTCATTAATTCCGCGAAATGCTAGCATACACCGCATGTCTGTATCCCGTCGCCAAAAGTTAGCCCTGCGTTTCCGCGAATTCCTGCCCAGCGAGAATGTCGTCGATCAGCCGACTTCGCTCGCCGCATACGAGTGCGATGGACTGAGCGCTTACCGCGAAACCCCGTTGCTGGTGCTGTTGCCGGAAACCATCGAACAGGTACAGCAGGTGATGCGGCTGTGTCATGAGCAGCGGCTACCGGTGGTTAGCCGTGGCGCCGGCACCAGTCTCTCCGGGGGCGCGCTGCCACATGCCGAGGGCGTGGTGCTGTCGCTGGCAAAAATGACGCGGATACTGAAGGTCGACCCCTTGTCGCGCCTGGCCGTGGTCGAACCCGGGGTGCGCAACCTCGCTATTTCCGAGGCGGTCAAATCGCTCGGCCTTTATTATGCGCCCGACCCCTCGTCGCAGATCGCCTGTTCCATCGGTGGTAATGTCGCGGAAAACGCCGGTGGCGTGCATTGCCTGAAGTATGGACTGACCCTGCACAATATCCTGGCGCTCAAGCTGGTCGGCTGCGCGGGTGAAATCTTCGAGATCGACCAGCGCTCGCTGCACAGCGATGGATACGATTTGATGCCGTTGCTGGTGGGTTCGGAAGGCATGCTCGCCATCGTCGTCGAAGTCACTGTCAAACTGCTGCCCATCCCGCGCTGCGCGCGCGTGGTTATGGGCGTTTTCGATTCGGTGGAAATGGCGGGCGACAGTGTCGCTGCAATCATTGCCGAGGGTATTATCCCGGCCGGCATCGAAATGATGGACAATCCGGCGATACGCGCGGCCGAAGATTTTGTCCACGCCGGTTACCCGATCGATGCCGAGGCGATCCTGATCTGTGAACTCGACGGCACCGAAGAAGAGGTGATCGCGCAGATCGAGCTGGTCGAAGGCGTACTGAAACGCGGAGGTGCCGTCGAAACCCGCCTCGCCCGGGACGAAGCGGAGCGCTTGTTGTTCTGGTCGGGGCGCAAGGCGGCTTTTCCGGCCGTGGGGCGTATTTCGCCCGATTACTATTGCATCGACGGCACCATCCCGCGCAAGGCGTTGTCAACGGTACTCGCCGGTATTCGCGAATTATCCGCGGAATATGACCTGCGGGTCGCCAATGTATTTCATGCCGGCGACGGCAACCTGCATCCATTGATCCTGTACGACTCCAACAACGAAGGTGAGCTCGAAAGAACCGAGGAGCTGGGCAGCAAGATTTTGCAGCTTTGTATCCAGTGTGGCGGCACCATCACCGGCGAGCACGGTGTCGGTGTCGAAAAGCTTGGCGAGATGTGCATCCAGTTCGGCGAAGCCGAGCGCAACCAGTTCCACGCGATCCGTGAGTGTTTCGATCCGCTCAAATTGCTGAATCCGGGCAAGGCGATTCCCACGCTGGCGCGTTGTGCCGAGTTCAACTCGATGCATGTGCACCAGGGTAAGGTGCCGCATCCCGAAATCGAGCGCTTTTGATGGTTAGCCCGCCTATCTCACCGGTTTACGCCGCAAGGGCGACGAAAAGACGCTGTGGGGCACCGCACAACCCAAATGTTCGCGCTGGCGCAGTTTACACTGCGTTTAGTGGGCCGTCGGGAGTACGGTGGGTCACAGTGCGCTTTACGGCGGCCGCAGCAGGAAAGCGGTGAGATATGCGGGCTAGCATCCCTGACGTTGATATCGAGGCGGAACTCGCTCTGCAGATCGCCGCTGTCGCGGCGAGCGGTGGCGCCGTCGAAATTATTGGTGGCGGCAGCAAGAAATTTTATGGCGAAGCGCTTGACGCACTGGCTATCGAGGTGGGCGCGCATAGCGGTGTCATCGATTATGACCCGGCTGAACTGGTCATTACGCTGCGTTCCGGCTGTCGCCTGAGCGAGGTCGAGGCACTGCTCGCCGAGAACCGCCAGATGTTTGGATTCGAACCACCACATTTTGCTCCCGCGGCTACCATCGGTGGCATGGTCGCGAGCGGACTGGCAGGCCCGCGCCGTGGTTTTACTGGCAGCATTCGCGATTTCGTGCTGGGTGCGAAGCTGCTCGATGGCCGCGGTGATGTGCTGCAATTCGGTGGGCGGGTGATCAAGAACGTGGCCGGTTTTGACGTGTCACGATTGCTGGTGGGTTCGCTGGGTACGCTCGGTGTACTCCTCGAAGTGTCTATCCGGGTGGTGCCGATGTTTGCCACCGAGGCGACGCTCGCGTTCGAGCACGCCACCGCCGATGCACATATTCGCTGGGTCAATGAGCTTGGCTCGCAGCCGTACCCGTTATCGGCTTCAGCCTGGCATGCCGGCACCAGCCGCTTGCGGCTGTCCGGCAGCGAGCAGGGTGTGGTCCATGCCATGGGCGAGCTTGGCGGTGAGCGCGAGGATTATGACTGGGCCGAACTGCGTGAGCAAAGCCATACCCTGTTCGCGCCGGTAAAGCCCTTGACCCGCGTATCGCTGCCATCGGCGAGCCCCGATTTCAGCCCGGGCAGGGCGCAAATTATCGAATGGGGCGGCGCGCAGCGCTGGTTGTCGGGGGAGGTCAATATTGCAGCCTTGCGTGAAAGGGCATCTCAATTGGGTGGCAGTGTCTGTGCCTTTCGCGATCATGCCCCCGGCGTCGCGGTGTTCCAGCCGTTGCCTCCCGCGATGCTGAAACTGCAGCGCAATATCAAGTCGAGCTTCGACCCCGCCGGTATATTCAACGCCGGCCGAATTTATCCAGGCCTGTAGGCATGCAGACGCGACTCGATCCGAAAATCAGCAAAAGCCGGCATGCGGAGGCAATCGAATCGATCCTGCGCAAGTGCGTGCACTGCGGTTTTTGCAACGCGACCTGCCCGACCTACCAGTTGTGCGGCGATGAGCTCGACGGACCGCGTGGGCGCATCTACCAGATGAAGCAGTACTTCGAAGGCGAGCCCGCCAATGCGGAAATGCTCAAGCACCTTGATCGCTGCCTGACCTGCCGTTCCTGTGAAACTACCTGCCCGTCGGGTGTGCGCTACAGCCATTTACTGGAAATTGGCAAGGAAATGATCGAGGTCGATTTACCGCGCTCGCGTTTCGATCGCTTGCGGCGTGCGGGGATTGTGCGCTTTATCAATTCCGGCTGGGTATTCGCCAGTGCGATCCGCATCGGCCAGGCGCTGGCGTGGATGCTGCCGCCCGCCCTGCGGCGCTCGGTTCCGGCGCGCCAGGTCGCGTTGCCGCGCAGCCAGGCGCAGCACTCACGTAAAGTGTTGATGCTGGCGGGCTGTGTACAACCAGCGCTCACGCCCAATACCAATACGCGCGCCATCAATCTGCTCGACAAGCTCGGTATCCAGGTTATCGAGCTGCAGCAAAACCTGTGTTGCGGCGCCGCTGCCATGCACACTTCCGAACCCGATTATGCGTTACGCCAGGTGAAACAGTTGATTGACCATTGGTGGCCGCATATCGAGGCCGGGGTCGAGGCTATCGTGGTGACGGCGACAGGTTGCGGTGTCAATGTCAGGGACTATGCCCGCCTGCTGGCCGACGATCCCGCCTATGCCGACAAGGCCGCCAGGGTGAGTTCGCTCTACCGTGACCTGATTGAAGTGGTCGAGGCGCATAGCGATGCGCTCGAAGTACCCGCCGCGGCCGGACGGCGGGTCGCGGTACACACGCCCTGCACCATGCAGCACGGCCTCGGTCTCAACCTGCGGGTTGAACGCCTGTTGGCCGGCGTCGGCTACCAGATTTGCCGTATCGAGGAGGCGCATCTTTGCTGCGGCTCGGCGGGAACCTACTCGATGCTGCAACCGGCCATTGCGAGCCGGCTGCGACAAAACAAACTGCGCGCCCTCGGGGTTGATCTCCCGGATGTCATCGCCACCGCCAATATCGGCTGCCAGCTGCAGCTGGCCCAGGGTGCAAGCACCCCGGTAGTGCACTGGATCGAACTGGTCTGAAGATCTGCAACCTGCCGGGACGCCGGTTTCCGGGGTACTGAGTCATGCAATCGTAACGAGGCCCCGCCTATACTTGCCGGCTTTATTTGAAAAGAGTCCGCCAATTCACAAAGCAGCCGGTTGTCGCGAGGAGGGTCGTGGTTGAGGTTAGCTCTGCTTGCAAGTTGCGCGTTCTCGGTATACCTTTGTCTGCCTGCAGCGTGCGCGAAGATACGCGGTAGTACAATAATAATGGCTACGAAATAGCAGCATATAATCGAAAGTGAATCTGAGGATAAAATTAATGAAAGTGTTTAAACCTGTGAAACTGGCGCTACCAGTTTGCGCCGGAATTGTGCTGCTCGCAGCACAATTCGGCATCTCCGGTGCGGCCCTCGCGGCCGCCTGCCCGGCAGCAACCGTCGCGGACATGAAAGGCGTTCCCGCCGGCAAGTATCCGCAACAATACGACCTGGGGGAATTCGAAAAACTGGCCAAGTGTAAGTTGTCCTTCAAGGCCAACCCTGATATCGAGAAATTCAACAAGCGCATTCGCGGCAATCCCAAGCTTCCGCCTTTGTCCGAGCGCATTCCCGAAGACGCACTGGTCGTCGCGCCTTACGCCAGCATCGGTAAGTACGGCGGCACCTTCGACGTGATGTCGAATGCGACAGAAGCCGGTACCTCCGACTTCCTCGCGATTCGTCACGTCAACCTGGTGCGCTATTCCGACGATCTACAGACCATCGTGCCGAACGTCGCCAAGGGCTGGAAGTGGAACGACGATTACACCGAGTTGACCTTCTTCCTGCGCAAGGGCCATAAATGGTCCGACGGACAACCGTTTACTGCCGAAGACGTCGAGTACTGGTATGAAAACCTTTCGTTAAACCCGAAGATATTCGAAAAGCCGAAGAATTACGTGCTGGTTGCGGACAAGCCTATGACGGTGGATGTAATCGATCCGCAAACCGTGCGCTTTAACCTGCCGGCGCCCAAACCGGGTCTGTTGGTGCATTTTGCCAACTCTTACGCACAGGGTTTTCAGCCCAAGCATTTTCTTGGCAAATGGGATCCGGAAATCAACCCGGATGCGGACAAGATGGCTAAAGCCGCAGGATTCGAGAACGGCTACGAAGTGTTGTCCAACTACTACGGTAATTCAGACTGGACCGATACCCCGACGCCGATGCTGCGCAGCCCCGACAAGGTCAAGAAGCTGCCCGCCGACACCATGCCAACGCTGGAGTCACATATCCTGATCTCGGAGAGTACCGAGGGCCGTCACCTGGTGGCGAACCCCTACTTCTTCCAGGTCGATACCGCGGGTAATCAACTGCCATACATCAGTGAGCAGGATGAGATTTTCGTCAACGAAGACGAAGTGCGCCTGCTGAAGCTGGTCAACGCCGAAGTGGATTTCAAGGCGCAGTCGCTGCAGCTGTCGACCGCACCGCTGCTGCTGGAAAACCAGGAAAAGGGCGATTACACGGTCGAACTGCGTCCTGAAGTCACCATCGCGAGCTTCGGTATCAACATGACTCACGAGAACCTGGAAAAGCGTAAGGTGTTCGCCGATATCCGCTTTCGCCAGGCCATGTCGGTGGCGATCAATCGCAACGAACTCAACGAGGTTGCCTTCTTCGGTATGGGTGAGCCCAAGCAGTATACCGGGTTCAATCCATTACCTCCCTTCGCCGATCCGAAGTGGGAACAGTACTATGCCCAGTATGATCCAAAGCTTGCTAACAAGTTACTGGATGACATGGGTCTGAAAGACGTCGATGGCGACGGCTTTCGCGAGCTGTTAAACGGCGACAAACTGGTCATCAATCTGCAGTTCTCGGTGCAGGGCGTTCCTGCCGCGATGGTTGAACTGATCGGTCAGCACTGGGCTGCCGCCGGCATCCAGACCACGGTCAAGGAGGTGACTCCGGATGAGTATCGTTCGGCGCAATCGTCCAACAAGCTCGATGTCACCATGTGGCGTAACGGGCAGCCGCTGGCGATCGTGCTCGGCACCAACCAGATCTGGGTACCGCCTTATCACGATTACTTCACCGTGCGCACCAACATGCTGTGGGCTGAATGGGTTGATTCGAACGGCGCCAGCGGTGTAGAACCGCCGGATTACGCGAAGCAGATGATGAAAGATATCAACGCCTTCCAATCGGCCCCGGTGGGTACGCCGGAATCGGACAAGCTCGGTGCACGCCTGGTCAAGAACCTGGTGGAGAACCTGCTGTTCATCGGCACGGTGCAGGTGCCTGCGCCGATTTATCATCGTAACGCGCTGAAAAATTTCGTTACTTACAAGACGCACTCGTTCGAATACTATCGTTCCTATCCGTACCGGCCCCAGCAATGGTGGCTGGACGAGTAAGTTCGTTTAGTTGACAGCAAAAATGGCTGCGGGCTATCCTTGCCCGCAGCCGCTATAACAATAAGTCCCGGCGACAAGCGCCGGAAGCCGTAGTTACGAGGGGACGCTAGAAGCACTGATGTTTCATTTCCTTCAGTTTGCCGCCACGCGCGCCACGCTTGCCATCATCACGCTGGTCATGGTGTCCTTCATCGTGTTCAGCCTGATGGAACTGGTGCCGGGCGATTGCGCGGAACGTTATCTCGCCTTTAAAAATACCCAGGGGATGCAGATCTCGGTTGCCGATATCGATGCTGAGCGGGCGCGTCTTGGGCTGGACAAGCCATATATTGTTCGCTGGGGGAAGTGGATTGTTGGCGCCTTCCACGGTGAGTTTGGCGACAGCTGTATTCTGCGCGTCAACATCGCTCAATTGCTGGGCGAGAAATTCTGGATCAGCCTGGCCATCTGCCTGACCTCGTTGCTGGTCGCTTACATGATCGCGATACCCGTGGGCATTATCTCGGCCACGTCGAAAAGCCCGATCGTCAATAACAGTTTGCGCTTTGTCAGTTATCTTGGCCTCGCAATGCCGAATTTCCTGCTGGCGTTGATGATCATGCTGTTTTCTACCGTCGTCTTCGGCGACAGCCTGACCGGCCTGTTTTCCAAGGAATTCCGCGACGCAGCCTGGTCCTACGACCGTTTCATCGATTTCGTTTCGCGCGCCTGGTTGCCGATTTTCATTCTTGGCTGGTCCGCCACTGCCTTCGCGATCCAGACCGTACGCGCATTGATGTCCGACGAAGTCGGTAAGCTATACGTGCTGGCCGCAGCTGCGCGCGGCGTTTCCGGTCGCCGGCTGCTGTGGCGCTATCCCGCCCGGCATTCGCTTGGGCCGATCATCAATTCACTCGGCTTCGATCTGAACCGCATATTCAATGAACTGCCAATCGTAGCCCTGATCCTGACGCTGACCGAGGCGGGGGCGCTGTTGATCGAGGCGTTGGCGCGTTCCAACGACCAGCAGTTGGCCGGCGCCATCATTTTCATGCTCACCGCCAGTATCGTCGGCATCAACTTCGTTACCGATATCATCCTGGCGCTGACCGATCCGCGGGTTCGCCGCAGTATCCTGGGATAAGCGCGATGACCGATACCGCCACCGTCGAAACAACTGATGCAAACGTAGACCAGAGCCGCAAGGAAGCCTATTTTACCGCCGGACAGGGACAGCTCATCTGGTCCCGATTCAAGAAACAGCGCGCCGCGATGATCGGCGCAGGCGTACTGCTGGCGTTGATCCTGTCGGGAATGTTCGCGCCCTTTCTTACGCCTTACGATCCCACCATCGCCGGACGCAACGCCGACTATCAAAACGGCGCCCCGCAAATTCCAAAGTTCTGGGACGAGAATGGCTTTTCCTTTCGACCGTTCATTTACACCTATGAACGGACTCGCTCGATCGAAACCAATTTCCGCTGGGTGAGCAAGGTCAGCCGCGAAAAACGCCGATACGTGGTGTTGTTTCCCGAAGGCGACAAGTACGAGCTGTTCGGTATGACTTTTAACACGCATCTGTTCGGCGTCGACAAGGGCAAGATCCACCTGTTCGGCACCGACGGTACCGGCAAGGATATTTATTCCCGGACCTTCCATTCGATCAACACTTCGCTGGCAGTGGGTACCATCGGCGTGCTGCTCGCCTTCGTGCTGGCGTTGATCATCGGCGGCATATCCGGTTACTACGGGGGCTGGCTCGACTCGGTTTTGCAGATGCTCACCGATGCGGTGCGAACCATCCCGGCGATTCCACTGTTTATGGCAATCGCTGCCTTCATTCCGGCGACTGTCAGCTCCGAGGGGCGTTTTTTCATCATATCGATAATCCTCGGTTTCATCGGTTGGCCGACGCTGGCGCGGCGCGTGCGCACGCATTTGTTGACCGAGCGCAACCAGGAGTACGTGCTCGCCGCTCAACTCTGTGGCGCCTCCTCGAGTCACATTATCGGGCGTCACCTGCTGCCGAGTTTCACCAGTTATATCATCGTCGACCTGATCATCTCGTTTCCTTATATGGTGCTTTCCGAAACCGCGCTGAGTTTCATCGGACTGGGCTTGAAAGAGCCGGTCAACTCGCTCGGCGTTATGCTGCAAAACGTCACCAAGGCAGACGTGTTGCTCAATTATCAGTGGAATTTCATTCCGGTCATCTTTTTCATTACGCTGGTGCTCGCCTTCGTGTTTGTCGGCGATGGCTTGCGCGACGCCGCTGATCCCTATTCAGATAACAAGAAATGACCAAGCCACTGATTTCCGTAGAAAACCTGACGCTGAGCTTCAAGACCGATGAAGGCCTGGTGACGGCCGTCAATAACGTGTCTTTCGAGATCGCGCCGGGTGAAGTGCTGGGCCTGGTGGGTGAGAGTGGCTCCGGTAAATCGGTTACCGCCAAGGCGTTGATGATGCTGAACGCAGAAAACTCGGTTTACAGCGACACCAGTAAAATTACCCTCAACGTCGACGACAGGGATCACGACGTCCTGTCGCTGAGGCACCCGGCTGAGCAAAAAATCGTTCGTGGGGGCGCGATCTCGATGATCTTCCAGGAGCCGATGGCGAGCTTCGCCCCGGCGATTACCATCGGCGAGCAAATGGTCGAGCAGTTGATGATTCACTCGGAGATGACGCGCACCGAGGCACGTGATGTCTCCGTCGAGATGCTGACCCGCGTCGGTATTCCGGAACCGGCGCAGCGTTTCGGTCAATACGCCTTCGAATTTTCCGGTGGCATGCGCCAGCGCGCGATGATTGCCATGGCCCTGTCGACCAGGCCACGCTTGCTGATTGCCGACGAACCGACCACGGCGCTGGATGTAACCATCCAGGCGCAGGTGCTCGACCTGATGAAAGACCTGGTCGAAGAATTCCATATGTCGATACTGTTCATCACCCACGACCTCGGCGTGATTGCGCAAACCGCGGACCGCGTCGCTGTCATGTATCTTGGTAACCTGGTGGAGACCGGTACCGTGCGCCAGGTCATCAACTCGCCGGCACACCCCTACACGCGCGGCCTGCTGAATTCCCTGCCCAAGCTCGACGATCTGGAAGCGCCGCTTACCCCGGTGCCGGGCGATATTCCATCGCCACTCGATCGTCCCAGCGGTTGCGTGTTCCATACCCGCTGCGTCGAGTCAGGCGATATTGCCGAACGTTGCCGCACCGAGATTCCGATCACCACGATCGGCGCCGATAATCACCGGGTGGACTGCCACCTGGCCAGCAAAGGGAAGCCGGCATGAGCGACATCCTGATTCGCGCCAACAACCTCTCGGTGCACTTTCCGTTGCGCGGCCTCGGATTTGGCGAGCGCCCGGTGGTGCGCGCGGTCGAAGGCATCAATATCGAGATCGAAAAGGGCAGTTTTTTCGGCCTGGTGGGCGAGTCGGGTTCGGGCAAGACTACGCTGGGTCGCGCCATGCTGAAGGCGGCGCCGATCACTCATGGTGAAGTGATCTATTCCGATGGCGAGGTCCAGTACAGCCTGGCGGATCTGCAGAAAGATGAACTCAAGGATTACCGCACTCGGGCGCAACTGATCTTCCAGGACCCCTACGCCGCGCTCAGCCCGCGCATGACGGTACGCGACATCATCGCCGAACCGCTCGAAGTCATGAAGCTCACTTCCAGCCGGGAGGAAACCGACGCCCGGGTGCGAGAGATTGCCGCCCTGTGCCGCCTCAACCTGGAGCATCTGCGCCGCTTCCCACACGCCTTTTCCGGTGGCCAGCGCCAGCGTATTTCCATCGCGCGCGCACTGGTATCGGGACCCAGGTTCATCGTCGCCGACGAAAGCGTGGCAGCGCTCGACGTATCGATCCAGGCCGATGTGCTCAACCTGCTGAACAAGATCCAGCGCGATAGCGGCATTACCTTCCTGTTCATCAGCCATGACCTGAGCGTCATCGCGCACACCTGCGATTTTGTCGCCGTTATGTACCTCGGGCAGATTGTCGAATCGGCACCGACCCGTAAACTGTTTGCAGAAACCTCGCATCCTTACACCAAGGCACTGCTGTCCGCGATTCCGTCACTGGACCCGGATGTGCGCGGTAACGCGCAAAAACTCGAAGGCGAAATTCCAAGCCCGATCAATCCGCCCCCGGGTTGCCGCTTCAACACCCGCTGCCCGCATGCGCAGGAGCGTTGCCGCAGTGAAATTCCCGAATGGCGCGAGTTGAGCGCCGGTCACCATGTTGCCTGCCACTTTGCGGAAGAACTCTCCTGACCGATGCGGTGCTGTAGCCCGGTTAGCGACTTGTTTGCGCCAGGTTTAGCTGCATGAATATTGAACCCCTGCATACCGAATTCGGCGCCCGTATCAGCGGCGTTGATTTATCCCGCGAACTGGACCGGTCAACTTTCGAACAGGTCGATCTGGCGCTAAACCGCTACTCCTTCCTGCTGTTTGCAGACCAGCAGATGAACGACCAGGCGCATCTTGATTTCACGCGCCGCTTCGGCGAACTCGAAGAAGAACACGTGGCCTATTACAGCCGCGGTGAAATCACCTATATCGGAACGGTGGGCAACATCGACGGGCGTGGCAACAAGGTGTCGGCGCGCCAGATCAAATCCTCGACCGGTAATGAAATGTGGCATTCGGATAGTTCGTTCCGCGAGATTCCAGCCATGTATTCGCTATTGACCGCCTACGAGGTACCCGATGAAGCAGGCGAAACGGCTTTCGCCAGTGCCCGCTCCGCCTACCAGCGCCTCGATGCGGCAACCCGGCAGCTAATCGAGGGCCGCGTTGGTATACATGACTATATTTATTCGCGAACCAAGGTTGGCGAGGATGCTGTCAATCAGGGTCAGCGGACCTATATGCATCCCGTCCGCCAGCGCCTGGTGCGCCAGAATCCGGTGACCGGCGAGCGCAATGTCTTTGTTGGCTCGCACGTCAAGGAGATCGAAGGTATGCCCGATGCCGAGGCCAAACCCCTGATCAAACGCCTGATTGCCGAAGTGACGCGCGCTGAATCGATCTATCGGCATCGCTGGCAGGTGGGCGATTTTGTCATCTGGGATAATCGCTGCCTGTTGCACTGTGGTTGCGGCTACGATGCCGAAAAATACCGCCGGCGTATGCATCAGACCCGGGTGCGTGGGCAAGGGCCATCGCTCGCCGAACCCCTGAAATAGCTCGGCCCAGTTGCGCGCAGAAACGGAAAGAATGCCAGGCTCATTGTTCGCCGCCGAATCGTACCGGCAACTGCGTAAGCCTCTGCTTGAGGCCAGTGGCCTGCCACCGGATTGCTATACCTCGGCAGAATTCTACCGGCGCGAGGTCGAGTGTATTTTTCGACAGCATTGGCAATTTGTCGGGCGCGAGGAGCAACTCCCCGAAGTCGGCAGCTATATTTGCTATGACGGCCCTGCGGGTCCGGTCGCTATCCTGCGCAGCAGTCGCGATAAAATCATAGCCTTTGCCAACAGTTGTCGCCATCGCGGTGCGCGCCTGCTGAACGGGGCTGGCAATTGCAAGCGTATCGTCTGCCCCTATCACGCCTGGACTTATCGGCCTGATGGTCGGCTGATCGGCGCGCCGGGTATGGAGCAGACAATCGACTTCGAGTTGGCCGACTTTCCATTGCTGGAATTGCCGGTTTCAAGCTGGGGTGGATTTATTTTCATTCATTACCAGGCATCACCACCGGCGCTGGCGGATCACCTCGGTAATATGCCCGCCAGGTTCGACGGCCATGGCGCAGCGCAAATGCGCCAGGTTGGGAAGCTTGAATTTGAGATTAACAGCAACTGGAAGTTGCTGGCGGAAAATGCGCTCGAAGCCTATCACACCGGAAGCGTGCATCGAGAGACGCTTGGCGCACAGAAGTCGCGTCCCGTTGACGCTCGCGGCAACTGGACCGCGCTGCTGGTGGAAGACGAACGCAGCGTGGCCACGTTGCCGGGTGAAGACAGCACCCTGCCTTACATCGATGGGCTCGGGGAAGAGGCCATGGCAGGTGCCTGTTTCACGTTGCTGTATCCCTCGACCCAGTTGGTTTTTGCGCAAGATTGCATCTGGTGGCTGGCATTCACACCGGTTGCGGTAGATCGCACACTGCTGTCGATTGGCGCCTGTTTTCCACAATCGACCTGTGACCTGGAGGGGTTCGACGAAAAGCTAAAACCTTACTTCGAACGTTGGCAGCGGGCGACCGCCGAAGATAACGCGATCTGCGAGCAACAGCAGCGTGGGCAGGCATCCGAGCGGCCACCCGGGCGTTATGCCATTAGTGAATTTGCGGTGCATGCCTTTGATAACTGGGTTATTGATCAGATTCTGGAGAGTTGACTTTCTTCGCCAGGTTTTGCGGGCAGAAACGTATTGATAGCCAGACACTCGCCTGCAATGCGCAGAACATTTATACTGGCCGATTACCAGGGGTAATAGCATGACCATCAAAAAAGTACTGATACCGCTTAACCAGTCCGAGTTAAGCCTGAGGATCGTACCCTGCGTGGAAAAATTCTTCGCTCCCGGGGATGTCGAACTGCTTCTTTTTTACGTGACCAAACCACCGGGTAGCGCCGGTTTTGGCGAACCGGATCTGGGCGCCGGCTATGTTCCGTTGCCGGGCGAAGAGTCGGTCAAGCCGACACTGCACCCCATTTACGCAACCCAGCAGGAAGATAGTATCAGTGCGCACGTAAAAGCCGAGTTGGCGCCTTTGGTCAATCGACTCGAGCTTGCCGGTTACCAGGTTGCAATCAAGGTCAGTTTCAACAAGGACCCGGTAGCCGCGATATCGCGCGCCATTAACAAGCGGGGCATCGACCTGGTCGCCATGTCCACGCGCGCCCGGATTGGCGTGACCCGGTTCTTTTTCCGCAACATCGCCGATACCCTGGCCGAACGCGATAAAGTTCCCGTATTGCTGATACATCCCTAGAAACAACAGGTTCCATTATCAAGGGTCGGGGACACTGATCCAGATGACGGGAACCGGGCGTGGGCGGCTATCGATACCGAGCGCGACGAACCTGAACCTGGTCTCGGTCACTCTCACGGTTTTGCGCGGTCGGTGGTGCTGCGCAGGCTTCGAGACGCCTACCCCAGTAGTGCATTGATATGCGCCGCGGCACTTCTACCCAGGGCTGAGAGAGCGTAGCCACCTTCCAGCGAGGAGACGATGCGCCCGCCGGCGTGCCTGTCGGCAATCTTCTTTATTTCGGTGGTTACCCAGGCAAAGTCCTTTTCGACCAGGCACAGGTCGGCGATATCGTCTTCGACATGGGCGTCGAATCCTGCCGAGACGAGCACCAGTTCAGGAGCGAAGGCGTCCAGTTTCGGTAGCCAGTGCGCTGCGACTGCCGCCCTGAAGGCGTCGCCATTGGCGCCTGCGGCCAGTGGCACGCCGACAATATGAGCGGAATCGGTTGCGACACCGGTGTTCGGGTAAAACGGATGCTGGAACGTGGAGCAAAACATGACGTTTGCTTCTTCCCTGAAAATATTTTCGGTACCGTTGCCATGATGGACATCGAAGTCGACGATCGCCACTCGTTTCAATCCGTGTGCCGCGCGTGCATGCGCAGCGCCAACGGCGATATTGTTGAAAATGCAAAAGCCCATGGCGCGATCGCGCTCGGCATGATGGCCCGGCGGGCGCACGTTGCAAAAGGCGGTTCCGGCCTGGCCAGACATCACCAGGTCGACGCCCAGCACGACTGCGCCCGCGGCATGCAGGGCCGCCGATAGCGAATGTGGATTCATGCAGGTGTCGGGATCCAGCCAGGCGCGACCTTCTGCGGGGGCCCTGGTAAAGACCTGCCGGACATAGTCGGAATCGTGAACCCTGTTCAGTTGTGCGCGACTAGCCCGTGGCGCGTCGTGATGCAGCAATACGAAATCGAGTCCACTGGCAATCAACTGGTTTTGAATGGCATCCAGGCGTGTGGGAGCTTCGGGGTGATGTTCGCCCATCTCGTGCAGGGCACAGTCCGGGTGCGATATTAACGCTATGGTCACTTTAAAGATTACCTTTGCCGGATTCTCGCTGCCGTGACTGTGTATAATAGCAACCTGAAAGGACATCGGATATGACCACGCATTACCTGGACCGATTATTTGCGCCCACGGCGATTGCCGTATTCGGCGCCAACGAGCGTCCCGAATCGGTTGCGGGCCGGATTTACGACAATCTCCGGCACGGCGGTTTCGAAGGGGCGATATACGCGGTAAATCCGAAACACCGCGAAATTTACCAGCAACCCTGTTACCGATCGCTGAAGGCGATCGGTAAACCTGTCGACCTTGCCGTGATCGCTACCCCCGCGCCAACCATTCCAGCCATTATCGACGCCTGTGGCAAACAGGGCGTGCGCGCAGCGATCGTAATCTCCGCCGGATTTCACGACAGCGACAAGCAGGGCAAAGCATTGAAAAAGTCGATGCTGGAAACGGCCGCGCGATATGGCATGCGGCTCCTGGGGCCGAATTGTCTCGGCCTGATTCGCCCGCTGGTCGGGATGAACGCAACATTCAGTAAAAATACCGCTGCGCCCGGACAACTCGCGCTGGTGTCTCAATCAGGTGCCCTATGCACCTCGATCATGGATTGGGCAATCACCCAGGACATCGGTTTTTCGGCGATCGTTTCGCTTGGTAATGCCGCCGATATCGGCTTCGGCGATTTACTGGATTACCTGGCCCAGGATCCGCATACCCGCAGTATCCTGCTCTATGTTGAAGGTATCCGCGATGCGCGCAGCTTCATCAGCGGATTGCGCATCGCCGCGCGTATGAAGCCGGTGGTTTTGATAAAGTCCGGCCGCCACGCCGCGGGCTCGCGTGCAGCGATGACTCACACCGGGGCGATGGTCGGCGCGGACGATGTGTTCGATGCAGCGCTGCAACGCACCGGTGTGGTTCGCGCCAGGACAATCGAGCAGCTTTTTTCCGCGGCGCAGCTACTCGCTACCCATAATCGTGTCAGCGGCAACCGTCTTGCGATCATCACCAATGGCGGCGGCCTCGGTGTCATGGCGACGGATCGCGCCATCGATCTCGGCATCAGCATCGCCAGGCTGTCGGCCGAAACCATGGAACGGTTGAACCGGTGCATGCCGCCGCACTGGTCCCTCGCCAATCCCGTCGACCTGCTCGGCGATGCCGACGAATCGCGTTACCGGGCAGCCGTTGGCGCCTGCCTTGAGGATCCCGGCGTGGACGGAGTACTGGTGATGCTTTCGCCCCAGGCGATGACCGATCCGGTGGCCTGCGCCGAGGCAGTCATCGAGGCTCGTAATTCCGATAGCAAGCCGGTGCTTGCCTGCTGGATGGGACAATACCAGGTCGAAGCGGCCAACAAGCTTTTTGCCAGACATCATTTGCCCAGTTTTCCAAACCCCGAATCCTCCGTCGAGGCCTTTGCCTGCCTGGCCTGGCATTACCAGAACCAGCAGCTGTTGATGCAGGTGCCGGGACCGTTGGCGAAACGCAGTGAACCGGATATCGATGCCGCCCGCCAGATTATTCAGGCCGCCCTGGCCGACAACAGGAGCCTGCTGAGCGCAACCGAGTCCAAGGCCCTGTTGCAGTGCTTTGCTATTCCGGTAACCGCAAGCCGCGTATGCCGAACCCTCGACGAAGTCCTGGAGTCCGCCGATTCTTTGGGCTATCCGCTGGCAATGAAAATCCACTCCAGGGATATCAGCCATAAATCCGATGTCGGCGGGATCAAGCTCGGTATCCGCAATGCGTCGGCGCTGCGTGAGGCTTACCAGGAAATGCTGGCTGAAGTCAGCGCCAACGACCCGCAGGCCATCATAGAAGGTGTTGCGCTCGAATCGATGTATTTATCGGTGCACGGCAGAGAGTTATTGATCGGGGTCATCAGCGACCCGGTATTCGGCCCGGCTATCACCTTCGGCGCGGGTGGTATTCAGGTGGAAATCATGCGCGATCGGGCGGTCGCGATCCCGCCGCTGAACCGATTTCTGGTGGAAAAAATGATCAACCAGACGCACGTCGCGCGCATGCTGGGAAAGTTCAGGAATATGCCCGCGATCAACATGGAGGCTCTTGTTCAGGTATTGCGGCGGGTCTCGGAAATGGTTTGCGAACTGCCACAAATCAGGTCGCTGGATATCAATCCGCTGGTCGCCGACGAGCACGGCGTAAAAGTACTGGATGCCCGTATCGTTGTCGAAGCCCGCGAACCATCGGCCGACCCTTACGATCATATGGCGATCCACCCCTATCCGAGCCACCTGGTAAGCGAATGGCAGCAGGCGGACGGAACCTCGATAACAATCCGCCCGATTCGACCGGAAGATGCCTCGATAGAGCAAAGCTTCGTGCGCGAGCTGTCGACCGAGTCCCGGTATTTTCGCTTCATGGGCACCATGAATGAACTGACTCAGCAGATGCTGATTCGTTTCACGCAGCTGGATTATGACCGGGAACTCGCGCTCATTGCCGTTTACGAGCAGGATGGGAAAGAGATCGAACTGGGAGTAGCCCGCTATGTCATCAATGCCGACAGGGAGAGCTGTGAATTTGCGCTGGTGGTTGCCGACAAATGGCATAACCGGGGTATCGGTACGCGACTGATGACCGCACTGATCGATGCTGCGCGTGCGCGCGGCCTGAAAATCATGAACGGGGAGATCATGGGTGACAACAAGAATATGCTGCAGCTGGTTAAAAAGCTCGGATTCAGCATCGATCGCAGTGCCGAGGACATGAGCCTGCTGTCAGCCGAAATAACCCTGTAGCAAGGTCCGCCTGGTCTCGCCTGGCAAAATACAGGGACAGAGTGAAAAAATCCACTGATGTTATTGAATCCTGCTGTGGCGGGTACCGATGTTAGTGTCGCGCAGGCATCGGAAAATGTTACCTGTCAAACCCGAATTGCTAGTCGTCGCGCAGGACTTTGCCGGGCTGGTGTATTTTCTCAGGCTTGCGCAACCGGGCGCGGACGGCCATCGATGTCGAGCGCGACGAACTTGAACTTGGCCTCGGTCACCTTGACGGTATTGCGCGCACGGTCGCGGTGCACCCAGGCCTCGACGTGAATCTCGAGCGAGGTATTGCCGACGCGCTCGACCTCGGTATAGACGCAGAGGATGTCGCCCACCTTGACCGGGCGGATAAAGCTCATGCCGTCGAGTGCCACCGTGACGGTGCGACATTGCGCACGTTCGGCCGCGCAGATGCCACCGGCGATATCCATTTGCGACAGCACCCAGCCACCAAAAATATCGCCCGCCGGATTTTGATCGGCAGGCATGGCGAGGGTGCGCGTGGTGAGTTCGCCGCGAGGTTTGTCGGACATGTGGAGAGGCCTTGTGGTGGTGAGGAGCAGCAATCATAGAAAGACTGCAGCACACAGTCAAAGTGTTATCGCCCCCGTAGCGGTGATACTCTGCCCGGCCCTCGTGCAGTCTTCGTGTTTTTCACCCGATCCTCAACAAGCAGCAGCATTTCGACTGCACAACCACTGGCCCGATGCAGTGCCTGGCCATTCGATCTATTCGGGCACCCCGGCTTTGATCAATCCGCCATAAAAGTGTTCCGCGCTGGCTGCAGGGTGACGGACAGGGTTGAGTTCGCAGTTCGAGTTCGATCTGAATATCGATGCTGCTGTGCACGGCTTTCAGAATGCTCGGAAAGTCCGCCAGTATCGCGCCACCAGCATAGCTCAGCATTGAGCCACCGCTGGCCGTGATGATTTCGCTGGCTTAATCCAGCAGCGCCATGGTGCGCTGGTGTGTGTCACGTTCGTCGCGTGTTATGAGACGGCTGTAACCCGCGACGTAGGCCTCAAATATTTTCGTCAGCTTATGCTGGTTGAACGGGCTGCTCATAGCGCGAACATACTAGAAAAGTCTCCGGGTCTGCAGCCTATCTGTCGGTCGCAGGTAAGGGAGACTGGTCGGGCCTGCCAGTGAAAGCTATAATCCGTCGGTGTGACTGCTGTAATATTTACCGGTGGCAGTCCCCGGACTATCGAAGCGGTTAGATACCAATGGTATACAGTCCAACGATCAGCGATAACGACGCAACCCCGTGGAGCCGTTTCCCCTTCGGTGCGCTGGCCTATTTTGGCGCTGGAGCCTCGTTGTTCGTCTGTTACGGCAAGGTGGTCATTCTTGGCGTACTTTCCGCTTTCGGTTTCGCCCAACTCGATTTCAATCCGCACTTGCAGGCGCTGCTGATGTGGATGCTCGGCGTCATCGCAATTTTCGGCCTCTACCGGGACCTGCGCTGTCACGGCAAGAGGCATCCCCTGATCCTTGGCGCAGTCGGTGTATGCATTATTATCGCGACGCTTTACACGGATTATAGTCCGACGCTCGAGGTTTCCGGTTATATCCTGCTGGTGGTCGCGGCACTGTTGAATCAGAATGCGCGCCTGATGCAATTGAATCGCGAGGTCGAGGATCAGGCCACGCTGCTGTCGCAACAGGCGAGCGAACTGGCGCATCTCAATCTGGGCCTCGAGCAGCGTGTCGATAGCCAGGGTGATGAAATCGAAAAGCTGGCCAGGTTGAAACAGTTTCTGGCACCCGAGGTGGCGCAAATTGTGCTCGCAGAACAGCAGGTCGCCCTGCTGGAAAGCCATCGCTGTTACATTGTCGCGCTGTTCTGTGATATTCGCGATTTCACCCGCTTTTCCGAGAGTATGGAGCCGGAAGAAGTGATGGACGTGTTGCAGGCCTACCATGAAAACATGGGGCGCCTGGTGGCCGAGCATGGTGGCACCATCGACCATCGTGCGGGCGACGGTCTGATGATTTTTTTCAACGATCCGATTCCCTGTGATGAGCCGGAAATGAAGGCGATCGGGCTGGCGCTGGCGATGCGCGAACGATTCAACGAATGCAATCGGCAGTGGCGTAAACAGGGCTACCAACTCGGGTTTGGCATCGGCATCGCCGCCGGATACGCGACACTGGGTGTGGTCGGCTACCAGGATCGCTACGATTACACCGCCAACGGCAATGTCGTCAATCTCGCTTCGCGCCTGTGCGACGAGGCCGGCGATGGTCAGATTCTGATCAGCAGCAAGACCTATATTGCGGTAGAGGAAAAGGTCGACGCGGATCGTCTCGGCGAGCTGGAATTGAAGGGTATTGCTAAACCTGTGTCGGTTTACGATCTGAAAAGCTGTCGTTGATCGGGGCGTCATGGATCCAGCGGGGAAATCGACGCCGCGTCCAGCGTGCAAAATGCATTTTCTCACCGCGGTAGAACTGGCGGTAGGCAAGCACCGGGTCGCCGACGACCTTGTATTGATCGGGCATGGCCTGGGCGAACTCGGTCAGGCCGTGGTCTTCGAAGCGATGCTGTTGTATCGCGTCGAGTACGGCGAGCGACCTGTGATCCACTGACTTTTCGAAGCGGTAGCGGTACTCGGCATTGAGGGCGCGCGTCAGTTCGTCGAGCCAGCAGAAATTTTGCCAGGAGTGTTCCACCCACAGCACGCAGGGGTGTTGCTGGTGCGTTGATTTATACGGCGTCGAGTAGCCTTTTTTATTGAGCGCGGTACACAGCAGTTGCACGCTCTCGAGGATCATCTTGACCACGTGCTGATCGCAGTGGTAACGCGCGCAGCGTTCGATGTCGGTATCCAGCACAAAGATGTTCATGGTCGAAAGCGGTCCGGTGGGTTGGGGTTGACGCGGGTTGTCCGGTCGACAGGTGGCAGCTAGCGAGTCAGACCAGGGAGTATTTTTTTGTACGCTGGGGGTAGCGATTCGGATCAGTGGCTCAGCAAGATTGCCACGATGCGAAGGGTTACTGGCAGCCGCAATAGTTCAACCGAGCAGCAGGTATGCGCACAGGCACAGCAATGCCAGGGCGTAAAAGCTCATCGCAAACCAGTAGATCCAGGCTTCTGCATCACGCTCACGCTTATGCGCCCAGTGGCGGAAACTGAACAAACCGTTGCGGGTTCCCTTGACCCAGACCGCACGGGTCAGGGCACCATCGATCAGCAGGCCGGCAAGGATCAGGATCACCAGGATGATGAACAGTAACTGGATGAGGTGCATGGTTTAGTCGATCGATTCAGACGGCAAAAACTCAGTCTGACATGGCAAGGCGGATGCCGTCCAGCAGGCAATCCTGCGCTTGCTGATGCAGATTGGCGCGGATTGACGCTATGTCGTCGAGCCGGGTATGCGGATCATGAAGATATAGCTCGGCCAGCTGTTGGCCTGGTTGGAGATGAACGCGGTAGCAGTGTGGCTGGCGCAATCGGCCTCGCGCCGGACCTGGTAATCAGTCGTCGCCGGCCAGCAGCGAAAGCTCCTGCGCCGCTTCGCGCAGCAGCGGCAGGTAACGATCGCTGTTGTCGGCCGAGATCCGCGACACCGGGGCCTGGATGGCGAGCGAGCTGTAAAAGCGATCGTGTTTATCCTTGATCGGCACCGCGATGGCGATTACATCGTCGTACAGCTCCTGGTTGTCGATCGAGAACTGGCGTTTTTCGATCAGGTCTATTTCGGCTATCAATAGCTCGGGGTCGGTGATCGTGTTCTTGGCGCGTTTTTCCAGTTTCAATTTACCGATAACCGATTTGCGTCGGGATTTCGGCAGTGTGCTGAGGTAGAGCTTGCCGCTGGCGGTGCAGTAAAGTGGCACGCGCATGCCAATGGAAAATTGCAGGCGTAGCGGAGCTTTGGTCTCAACTCGATCAGAATAAGCCATGGAAAGCCCATCGGGGTAGGCGATGTTGCAGGTTTCGCCAACTTTTTCCGATAGCGCTGTCAAAATAGCGTGTCGGGTGGCACTGAAGCGTTCGTTGGCCAACACGCCAACCGCAACGTCAAAGAGGCGGTTACCCGGCTGGTAGTTCTTGCCATCGATACGTTTCAGCAGATACCCATGAGCTTCGAGCTCGGAACAAAGGCGGTGTGCGGTGGCCTTGGGCAGGTCCAGAACTTCATTGATATCAGTTGCGCTAAGCGGTTTGGGCGACGCCGCCACGGTTTCGAGGATATCGAGCACGCGTTCGATGGTTGAACCGCGTTCGCGTTTCATACCTGCCCGCCTTTGCCAGGATAGATATCAGCATGCCGTGCGCAGCCAATAGTGAATCTATTGGCAAGCACTGCAACGAAGAGATGGTGCATTGTGGACGTCTCTAGCTCATTGAAATATTGAATGTTAGGACAGACTGAGCTCACCTGTGGGCGGCGTTATCGGAACTTGCTGTAAAGTGGCTACAGCGGCGTTCCGATGCCTTGCCACAGGCGAGCTCAGTCTGGCTGAATACAACATATATTGTCGCCGGGTTAATTATTTACCCACCAGACATTACTCTGGGTAGCCAAAGCACAAGTTGCGGGAAGGCAAACAGCAGGGTGAGACCGATGAGTTGAATCATCATGAACTGCATCATGCCCAGATAGATGTCCTTGAGATCCCAATTCGGCACGACCCCCTTCAGAAAGTAGGCCGACAAGGCCACAGGTGGGGATAGCCATGCGGTCTGCAGGTTCACCGCGACCAGAATGCCAAACCAGACCATCAGGTCGTAGCGATCCAGCCCATGGACTTCCAACGCTTCGACTGTCGGTAGCAAAATTGGCACAACGATCAGAACAATAGGCACCCACTCCAGTGGCCAACCCAGAAGGAAGATCAGTGCCATAACCACGATCAGAATGAGGTAAGGCGACATTTCGAGGCCAAGTAGCATTTCAGTCATCATCTTTGGCGTGCCCAAAGCACTGAATTGGGCGCCAAAGAAGTTCGATGCGGCAACCAGGAACATGATCAAAACCGTGATCTCCAGGGCTTTAACCAGACTGTCAAAGAAACTGGGAAAGGTGAACTTGCCGTAACCAAGAGATAACAAGATGGCACCAAAGGCGCCCATCGCTGCGGCTTCAGCGGGTGTTGCGAAGCCAAGGAGAATCGAACCCAAAGCAAAAGAAATCAGGATCGTGGGCGGCATGAGCCCGGCAAAGAACTCGTTCCAGAGATCCGAGAAACGGAATTCACTTTCAGCCGCAGCGCTATAAATCGGCCGTCCCAAATACGCCAAAAGCACGGTGAATGCAGCTAAGGTGATCGACCAGATCGGCAGGCTACCATCCTCGCCCATATTCGCAGCGATCATATAGAGGTGGATGATCACCGCGAACGGAACAACGATCCTGAGTACATTCAAACGACGGTATGCGGCATAGGCGACGGCACCGGTAATGGCAAAAACGACCAGGCCGCCAAATGGAATCACGCTGCCAAAAGCACCGCCCATGGCAAGGCCAAAGACTCGGCAAACGGTCAAAACGCCCAGGCAAATCAGCGCCACCTCAGCGCCATAAAAAGCGGAGGTTTGGGGTTGATCCTCTTCAGACAAAACTGGCCCGAGGTCCGGATTCAGCCAGCAGCGTCCAAGCGTGTAGATCAGGTAAAGGGACGCCAGCAGGGCACCGGGAATAAAAGCTGCACGGAAGAGGTCAAGGGTTGAGACCTCCAGAACAGGTCCCATGACGATCAGCATAATCGAGGGCGGGATCAGAATGCCCAATGTGCCGCCGGCGGTGATGGTTCCGGCCGCAAGCTTGACATCATAGCCGGAGCGGCTCATGGTCGCGCCAGCCATGATCCCAAGCAGGGTCACTGAAGCACCCACGATGCCAGTGGCTGCTGCAAAAATCGTGGATACGATCAGCACGGCGATGAACAGCGCGCCGCGGACGCGTGACATGATCATCTGGATCGATGCAAACAGCCGGTCCATCAAACCCGCCGCTTCCATTACGATCCCCATCAGGACAAAGAGCGGCACGGCCATGAGCTGATCGTTCAACATGGTGGAGTTTGTGTTCAGCGTCATCAACAGCGTGGTCAGCTTGAAGTTGGCGCCCCAGATACCGAAGACAAAGGCAAGAAAGATCAACGTGAACGCAATTGGAAAGCCGATAAAGATCACGAAGAGCATGGCTCCCAGCATGATCAATCCGATGGTAGCCTTGTCCATGTTTGGACGGGCGGACATGATGTCGGAAAACCATTCGCCACCGGGGACCATGTCCGGTTGGAAGATAGCCAGAAAGATCCATATCAGTCCGATTATATAGACAGGCAAGGCCCGTACGAACCAGCGCTCTCGCTCTTTACCCATCTTGTGAAATGCGCGGAAAATCTCAGGGAAGCCTTGCAGCATCAAGAGGAAGCTACCAACTGGCATCGCCAGGCGCGCGGGCCACAAAAGTGGTCCCCAGGCGCTGTCGATCTGCATGGTTTCGCCCCTTGTAAAGGCAAGCCACCAGAAATCTGAGGCAACGATGGTGAAGATGATCATCGAAGGCATAAAGAACAAGAGGTACAGTGTTGCATCCACTGTCGCCTGTGTTTTTGCCGACCAATTTCGGTAGAGGAAATCGGCACGGATATGAACCCCGCGCATCAGACCATAGCCCGCGGCCGCCATGAAGAGCACTCCGGCTATCATACGGCTGGTGTCATACACCCAGAGCGTGGGGCCAAGTCCAAGGGTTTGGGCGAGATCTTCGAATCCAGCATTTTGCAAGATCGCAAAGGAGTTTCGTGAAAGAACTTCGAGCACCACCACTGCAATCAGCGGCACCATGAGCAGGGCAATAATCTGGCCTGCCCGGTAATTAATGACGTCAATCGCTGCGGTTATCGGGCGTTGCCAGGAAGTCATATCCTCTGGCGTTTCACCAGGGCGCTCGGCACGACGCTCCGCAATCAGTTCGTCCGCAATCTCAAGCTCTTCTGGATTTACCTCTTCTTCAGCCATGCCCATTCTCCCCTATTATGTTTGTGCCCATTTTGGGCTCTCATTATTCAGGTAGGGCCAAGGCCCTTACAGAAACTTCGAAGCGAGGCCTCGATGGGCCTCGCAACGAAGTCTTTTTTTACTTCTTGAGTGTTTTTGCGTGTGCGTTACCCAAAGCTGCATTCGAAGTCTGTGCACCGGCCCAGAATGGAACCACGGTGTCGGCGAAATCTTTTTGCGACTGCCACACTTCTGCGAAGAACTTGTTTTCTTTCGCAGCGGCTTCGAGCAACTTTTTAGAGGCCGCCATGTACTCCGTGAAGTAATCCGCTGGAGTATCTTCCAGGATAACACCGTGATTATCCGTCAGATCTTTCAGCGCCTTACCGTTCTCAAAGATTCGGTAGGACATGGATTTTGACAGAGACGCGTTTGCCGCCACTTCCAGTGCTTTCTGCTCAAGCGCGCTCAGCGATTTGTAGAAATCGAGATTCACATACATGTCCGCGTTCACGACTACCTGGTGCAGACCCTGGAGGTAGTAGTGCTTTAGCACTTTCTGGAAACCAAAGACGGAGTCTGGCTTGGGGCAGCACCACTCGGCTGCGTCGATCGTGCCTTTCTCAAGCGCTGGCAGGATGTCGCCGCCGCCCATAGCAACCGCTGGAACACCGAT
>JAJDOF010000158.1 GCA_022340305.1 Gammaproteobacteria bacterium | reverse complement strand
GATCAAAGCGTCCTGTTGCCGCCCCATGCTGCCGACAAAGAAACCAGCGAGTTTGCTTTCTGGTAAGCGTCCTTATGACACCCTGATGGGAGCGGCAATCCGGGTTCAGAGAACAGTTTTCGCTGAATGAGAAGCAATTGCTCGTTGAGCCATATCATTGGTACGACTAATATGAAGCCCGGATTCGCGGCCGAACTCGCCTTAATTTCGATAACTTAATGATCCTGGCGTAGGTTTGGCGTAAATTCGCCGCCCCAGGATGAGATAATTTGAAATAAACGGGTTTGAAAGTAGCGCCATACGGCATATTGGATTATTGACGATGGAAATCGATATCGCTTGTAGATATTTTGAATATTTTACGCGGCAATTGCCCCCGAACTTCAGTTAATTTATCAGTACCTCTGCCTGGCCTTGCGTTCAACGAAATGGCGAAATTCGGCCAGTTGAAAGCTCCGGTCGTGATCGGCCGCGACCACTTCGGCACCGGTTCGGTGGCGAGCTCCAACTGCTAGACCGAAGCGATGATCGACGGCTCCGACATGCTTTCCGACTGGGCATTTCTGAACCTGTTACTCAGCACTTCAAGTGATGCAACCTGGGTATCTTTCCATCAACGCAGTAGCATCGGCACGGGTTACTCGCAGCAAACCGGTCTGGTACTATGCTGACGGTACCGATGCCGCGGCGAAACGCATCGAAGCTGCGTTGTGGAACGACCCGGCACCCGTCGCAATGCGCCACACCGAAGCCGGTTACAAAACCGCCAGGGGATGCGCGCGCAAGCACGGTCTGAACCTGGCCGCCATAAAATTGGAATCGGAGCAACATGACTGACACACCCCATAGTGAATTGCTGGCTGGTCTCCGCATTCTTGACTTTACCCGTGTCCTCGCGGGGCCCTACTGCACAGCCCTTCTGGCCGACCTCGGTGCGGAGGTCATTAAAATTGAAAGTGCGAACGGCGATGACTACCGCCACATCGGACCTTTTCTCGATGGTGAAAGCCTGCTGTTTCAGTCAATCAATCGGGGTAAGAAGTCTGTGGTGCTGGATTTGAAGTCACCCGACGACATCAACCGAATCAAGCAACTGGTGCCTGAGGTTGACGCTGTGATCGAAAATTTCCGTCCCGGAGTAATGGATCGACTCGGTATCGGCGAACAGACACTGCGGGCACTGAATCCCAGACTCGTCTACCTCAGTATTTCCGGATTCGGTCAGACCGGGCCTAATACCAGCAACCCCGCTTACGACATTATCGTGCAGGCAATGAGCGGAATCATGGCAAGCACTGGAGAAGCGCAGGGCGAGCCGACGATGATTGGTGATGCAATCGGTGATGTTGCCGGCGGGATTTTTGCCGCCTGGGCGCTGATGACCGCACTGTTCGATCGCGAACGCAACCAGCGCGGTCGATATATCGATGTCGCGCTGTTTGACAGCTTGCTGGCATTAATGCCCACCCAGGCCTGCATGGCCCTCACCGCCGATGGCAATCCGCAGCGTAGCGGCAACAAGCATGCCCTGTCGGCCCCGTTTGGCGTATACGCCGCAAAAGGAGGGCATTTCGCCATTGCGGTGCTGAATGACGCTCTATTCGCGAAATTTTGTGCGCTCATCGGCAAACCCGACATCGCTACCGATCCCCGTTTCGCAAGCGACGAATTGCGCCGCTGCAATGAAGCAGCGCTTGCCGAGATAATCGAATGCTGGGGGACGCAACGCAGCCCTGCTGAAGTGATCGACACACTCCTGGATGCTGGTATTCCCGCAGGTGAAATTTGCTCAGCCAGGCAAGCCTGGCACTCGCCACAGGCCACCTCACGAGCAATGTTCAGCAGCGTCAGTCACGCCAGGCTGGGCGAGCTGTCTATTTTTGAACAGCCTGCTCATTTCAGTGATGCCCCGCGCGGCGGACGCAGCGCCGCACCCACGCTCAATCAACACTACGATGAACTGTTTCCGAAAAACTGAAGGCTAAGCGATGATTTTTACACTGTCTGACGACGAGACGCTGGTCATCGACCAGGTTACCCGTTTCGCGAACGAAGTACTGGCGCCGCAAGCTGCCCATCTTGACGAGACATCGACATTCGCCACCCTGCACCTGTCGGCCATGGCGTCGCTGGGTTTGATGGGGATTAATCTGCCTGAGAAGTATGGTGGTGCGGAGCTTAGCGGTCCTGCGCTGTACCGTGCTGTCGAGCAGGTCGCCGGCGCCTGTGGTTCGACCGCCTCCATGCTAACCGCACATTTTCTCGCAACCGACAGTCTGCACCTGGGCGCTGGGGCAGCCCTGTGCGAACGCCTGCTGCCCGATGCCGCGGCCGGCAACACGCTCGGTGCCTTTGCATTGACTGAACCGGACGCTGGATCGAACCCCGCGGACATGCGTTCTGTCGCGACCCGTGAAGACGATTGTTATCGGCTAAAGGGCAGCAAATGTTTTATCTCCAATGCCGGCGCAGCGGATTTTATAGTGGTATTCGCAAAAACGGACCGCGCAGCAGGCGCGCGCGGTATCAGCGCCTTCGTAGTAGAGCCGAAGACAACTTCCGGCTTCGACATCGGTCCGAATGAACGAACCATGGGGCTTAAGGGCGGGCACGTCTTCAGTTTAAATTTCGACTGCCTGGTTCCCGCTGAAAATATTCTCGGGGATGAGGGCACGGGTTTCAAGACTGCCATGAAAGTGCTTGATAACGGTCGCGTAGAAGTCGCCGCACAGGCCACGGGAATAGCCCGCGCGGCACTCGATGCTGCCATCGAATATGCCAAACAACGGCAGATTGGCGGGCATGCTATTGCCGAATTTCAGGGTTTGCAGTGGATGCTGGCCGATATGGCCACGGATCTGCAGGCGGCTCGAGCACTGGCTGCCCAAGCCGCGTTAAAACGCAGTACGGGACAGCGCTTTTCCACCGAAAGTGCCTACGCAAAGTTATACGCAACCGAGGCCGCGTGGCGAATTGCCGACCAGGCTCTGCAGATTCATGGCGGCTATGGCTACACTCGCGATTTCCCGCTGGAAAGATATTTACGTGACCTGCGCATTTTGAGAATCTACGAAGGGTCGTCAGAGATCCAGCGCAGCATCATCGCTCGCGACTTGCTGGCCTGAGTCGATTGTTATGTTTACAGGTCAGAATTTTGTATCGCATTTCTAAAATACTCCTCGCAAAACGCTGAAAATTTCTCGAGTTGCGTTCACAGTGCAGCACCTTGCCTGCGGACCAAAACAATCGCTAAAGGGGTAATGTCGTCCGAAATCGAGACAACCTACATTGCCCCCGCCATGAAGTTGTGTATGGTCAAATTTCATTACGCTCAGGGAAAACCCCAGTCCATTAGATACTGCGCTGCGAAACGATTCCCTTGACTTCGAATGGTAGGAAATGGGGGGCTGATTCCATCTGTCTCAAGGATGCTTGCAAAGTATTCTCGGCTCGAAGGCCCGTCAAACATGACACAGGGTTCCTGTGCCATATCGGCTAGCCGAATGGAGGATTGTGAAGCGCGCTAATGATGTTCACTTAGCAGTAGGAACGGCTTCAGCAAACCCCTTCTGCGACCGATCCAATCATAATACAAAAATCTCATAAAATACTTTAAATATGTTATACAAGTTGTTGAATTTAAAGGTTGTGCCCGGAGCCGGAGTCGAACCGGCACGGTGTTTCCACCGAGGGATTTTCTTACCATCTACAGCTTTAGCTGCAGCAGGGCTAATGCCTGCTTTTGTGGTCTGGACTTTCTCTTTGCCATATCATTGAATTCACAACTTAGGCAGGAGCCGTCAAGTCTCTACACTTTCATCAATACGGCTATTGCAGGAAGCGACACAATCCTGCATGGGTATAAACCGTAACAAAGCTTAGCTCGGGATTGCCACCATCTTACAGCTGAGGTTTCCCCGAATTTGACTCCATTCACATCGGCGGTTTCCCGACCGAGTGCTCAATATTATTTAAGTCCCTTGCGTCTACCAATTTCGCCATCCGGGCATGGATGAGCTTACCTACCAATATCTCCTGAACCAGTATCGTAGAAGTTCTGCGAACTTCCGTCTACCACAACGCCATCCGGGCATGGATGAGCTTACCTACCAATATCTCCTGAACCAGTATCGTAGAAGTTCTGCGAACTTCCGTCTACCACAACGCCATCCGGGCATGGACAGGGCCTTTCGGTAAGCGCGCGCATAATACAATATAGCGATGCGGAGGTACATAGAAAGGATCCCGGGAAGCAGATCAGATTTCTCCTCTTGCGCTGCTATTGCATCCAATCTATCCGCAAATGATGTCAAATAAT
>JAJDOF010000133.1 GCA_022340305.1 Gammaproteobacteria bacterium | reverse complement strand
TTCGGCGCCGTCGTAATGCGATATCTGGCCGTCGTGGTCCGGTCGCAGCGCGATGATGCCGCAGGCGTAGCGGCGTGACGGGCCGGCTTCACCTTGACCGTGGGTGACCGCGAGCGCCCACTCGCGGAACAGGTCGAAGTCGTTGGCATAGCAGTAAACGTCCCATTGGCCGACTCCCGGTGGGCGCGCGCCGATCTCCGAGAACCTCAATCCCTTAGGCCCGAAAAACCACTCCATGTGCGTCGGTGCGGTGGTAATGCCAAGCACCTCGATGACACGGCGCCCCATTTCGTAGATCTGTTGGTAATGTTCCGCATCCATGCGGTTGGTGCAAATGATCTGTGGACTGATCCAGCGCGTGCGCATGGCTTCCAGCACGTTCGGAAAGTAATGGCTGATGAAGTCGTGGCGTACCTGGCCGTCTACCGTGAGCGTATCGTAGAAACCCTCGTGGCCGGTGATGAATTCCTCGATCGCAGCGCTCTCGCCGGCGGCGACGCCGCTTTCACGCAGTACCTGATCGAGCTCGGCCGCAGTGTCCACCCGGTATGTGCCCGAGGCGCCGGCGGCGCTGCGCGGTTTGACGATTAATGGAAATCCAACCGCCTCGGCAAACTCGCGTGCCTCGGCAAGGCTCGACACACCAGCTGACGCGGCGCAGGGCACACCCGCCTGGCGCAGCGCTTCCTTCATCGCAACCTTGTCGCGGCACAGAAATGCGGCCCGCGCAGACAGCCCGGGGATCCCGGTTGCCTCGCGCACTTTTGCGGCAGTCAGCACGTGCGCTTCGACCGTCGCTTCCAGCCGATCGACCCACTCGCGCGCCTGCGCCCGGCGCACCGCCGCCTCCAGCGCTGCCTCGTCGGTTACCGAGGAAATCTGTTCGTAGGCGGCTAGCCAGCCCTTCAGTTCATCGTCGAACCAGTCGTATGGGCGCTCGCCGATACCGATGACACGGTTACCGGTGGCATGCAACGCGCGCACGAACTGGCGCTGGTTACGCGGGAAGGAGGGTTCGACAAAGATTACATTCATATCTGCTACTCCGATTCGGTTCAGACCTCTCAGGCGATAAATTCGTCGAGGTATTGCGGTAACATGTGCCGCCAGGTCGGCCAGTCGTGGTGCCATTCCGCGCTCCAGGCGTCGACCCGGTTGGGAACGCCTTTGCCACCGAGCACGTCGGCCATGCGCCACGAGTCTGGTGGGTATTCGTAGTTCCCCTGGCCGGTGGCCAGCAGCACGAAGCGGTGACGCAGGGCCTCGAGCTGTGGGCCGTCACCGAGATTCGGAAGAAACAGCAGCGGCGCGGCGAAGTAAAAATCTTCATTGGCCTGAATGCCCAGCAGACGCTCGAAATCGTACGAGCCCGACATCGCGATCGCAAGTTTGAACAGATCGGGATGGCGGCATATCGACGCGACCGCATTGAAGGCTCCGATCGACGCGCCCGCGGTCACGATTTCGATCTCGCTGTCCGCACAATCGGTGCGGATCGCGGGCACGACTTCCTGCACCACGCAGGCATCGAAAGCATTCTGCAGCCGGCTGCAGTAGTCGGTCGGTTTCTTCTCTGCCCAGGCACGGCCGGCAACGCTGTCCATCGAATATATCCTGGCCCGGCCGGCCTCGATCAGCGGCAAGATCGCATCGATCACCTGCATGCGCTCGACCTCGAGCGCGTCGCCGCCTGCGGTCGGAAACAGCAATACCGGCGTGCCCGCGTAGCCCCAGCGTGCCACCGTCAGGTCGCACTCGAGGCGCGGCGACCACCACTGCGACACTTCCCTCACGCCGGTGCCCGCTCGACCTTGCGCGCCTCCTGGATGCGCTGCCAGAAGAGCTCGGTGAAGGACTCGATTTCGTGCTCGGGAAACAGTGCCGTGACTTTCTGCAGCACCGCATCGTGCGCGATGTCGGAGCCGAAGAATTCGTCGGCGACCTCGTCGAGATGGGCGAGATGGGTGGCGCAGAATTCCTCGAAACGATCGGCTTCGAAGCGTTCGCGCGCCAGTGCCGCGTAGGCCGCGAGCCGTTCGCGCGGGGGCAGGTCCCTGGCCGCGATGTCGAAAAATGGCTGCCAGTCGAGGTTGGCGCGCATCTTGCGCCGGGTCGCGGCACAGAATACCGACCAGCGGATATTGGCCTTGATCAGCCATGGAAAATGAAAATGTAACGAGGTCACCTGGCTGTCGGGACAGGCGTTGGCGAAATCGATCGGGTACCAGGTACCATCGCGGCGCAGCGATTCACAGGAATTGAAGTCCCAGCCGAAGAAGGCGTTGATGGTCAGGGTCATGTCCTCGAGTATCGAGCGGTCTGCCTCGTCGAGAAAGTCGTGGTCCATCTGGTAACGGTTGTGCAGTGGCGCTGCCGGATCGTAATTGACGCAGCGAGTCTGCGGCCCGAGCCCGATGCAGCGCACGAAATAGTCGTAAGGAACGATGCCCTTTTGCAAGTTCATCACCAGCGTGCCGCTGCCTTCGTAGGCACGCCACAGCGCGCCCTCGTCATCGATTTTGGTAACCCCGACCCAGGCGCCGCCGTCGTAGGGTTTCATGAATAATGGATAGCCGATTTTCGTGCCGATCTCACCGAGGTCGAAGTAACGCGCATACTGGCGTAACGTCGATTGCAGGTCAGCACTGTGGTTATAGGCCTTGGGGGGAATCATCCAGGTATCGGGAACCGGAAGTCCGAGACGCATCATCGCGCAATAGCTGGTCTGCTTTTCGTTGGACTGCAGCGACCAGGGATTATTGTAAACGTATAAATCGTTGAGGATGATGGCTTTCTTGATCCATTCGCGGCTGGTGTGATACCAGTGAGTCAGCCGATCGATGACGATGTCATACTTGATTGGCTGGCGCAGGTCGAAGGGTTCTATCGAGGTTCTTTCGACGTTGAAGCGCAGCGTTTCACCATCCTGCGGAATCTCGAGATCGAGCTTGTGCATCAGGGTCTCGTAGCAAATCGGCCAGCAGATATCTGCGCCCAGCGACAGGCCGATTTTACGAATCGAATTAGACATGGTCCCCTCCGGGTTTAGTCGGTTTAATGTGGTTTTCTATATACCCCAGGTCGCAGGCACCACATCAAACCTGCGCGGATCTGGTCGCGCCAGTTGCCCCAGTGATGCGCATCGTGGCTTTCGACGTGACGTGTTGCGACGCCTGCATGTCGCAGAAATGCCGCCATGCGCCAATTCTCATCGACCAGCCCTTCGTAGCGTCCGCAGGAGACGAAGGCCCGATGCAACAGGCGTTCCTGCCTGTCCAGGCTATCGATAAATGCAGATACTCGCCGGAACAGTTCGTGGCGCGTAGCGAGCAGTTTCTGATCAAAAATAAATGATCCCGATTTGAGTACGACACCACCAAACAGGCGCGGCGCGCGCGCGGCGATCGACAGCGAAGCAACCGCGCCGAGACTCGCGCCCATCAAAACGCGCTGTCGAGGATCGTTCGATACGTTGTAACGCTCCTCCAGCGCCGGCAGCAATTCCTCGGTGACGAAGGCCACGTGGCGCGGGTCGTCAACATATTCGACCGAGCGATCCGGCGATTGGGTCAGGGCCGCGATCAACGGCGGCAGGTCGCCGCGTTCGATCAGGTTGTCCAGCGACGGCACTAACGCGGCGTGATCGACGTAATCGTAACCATCGTGAATAATGACCAACGGGTAGCTTTGACTCTCGTCATACCCAGCCGGCAAATATACCCCGATTTCTCGTTGGCTGGCGAAACTCTGACTGTCTATCTTCCAGTGTTCAATCCTGCCGGTTGCCGTGGCCAGGCCCGGCCGGGTCCATTCAGGAACGGTATATCCCCAGGTTTCGCAGACCGAATTGGCGCCGAACGGATCGGTCGCGAGCCTGGGATTCAGCGGGTCGTTGATCCAGTCGCCGTGACCGTCGCGGACGATATCGAACTTGTACTCGAAACGCGCCCGTTCCGGGACCCGCAGCCGCAGGCGCCACCAGTCGCTGTGCGGCTCGCGCTTAAGCGGAAAGGCAACCGTTTCGAGCGCCATGAAGTGGCGCAGCCAAACCGCATCAGCTTCGCCCTGCCAGGCGAAAGTTACCGCATCGGGGTCGACAAGCGGGTATTGAACTGGTGCTTCAGGTTGGGCCGGCAGGTGTCGAGGCCCGGCCTGCGCGATAGCAACTGCAACCGCAACCGCTTCCTGCGGCCTCTCATCAACCAGGAATTCTCTCAGCGGCGGCAGACGATGCAGGGAAGGGAATGGGTCGTTTCCGTTACCCACGTTCGGTTTCGATCCAGGCCAGGGGTTGCCCGTCCGTGTACCTGTCTATGCTTGATTCCATCATAACCACGGAGCATAAACGCCCCTTCGAAACAAATCCATGCATGCCGGTGTTTTTCTGATCTGAGTCCTGGGGAAGTGCACCAGGGCTGGTATCAAAATATCAGGAATTGCGCCCATCCAGGTGACCGGGAGTCAATCCGGGAACCTCGCCAGAATACAGAATTTTAACAAGGAGAGACGTGCCTATAATTGTAAGGGTCTGATTTAAATAGTATCAAGTCAGGAGCCACGCAATCGAATGGGTCCGCGCTCGGCACCGACCCGAGGATTTTCAGTCGGATTTAAATTGGCTGTAAACAGATTTGACGCACAGTCACCACTCAGCTCCAAATCCCGGGTGACGACTGGAAATTGTTTAAGTCTTGTGCATTATCCCGGCTGCCAGGAAACCACCATCGATACCTAAAATATGGCCGGTGATATAGCCGGCCTGCTCACTGGCAAGAAATACCGCGCAAAAAGCAGTTTCATCCGGGGTTCCGTATCGATCTAAGGGGATCCCTGCTCGGTACACGCGACGTGTCTCAGCGGAATGCATGCGTGCGACTAGCTCGGTCTCGATAGCACCGGGAGCCAGGGCGTTGGCGGTGATCCCGTATTCAGCCAGTTCGACAGCCATAACCTTGGTCAAAGCAATAACCCCGCCTTTTGCGGCGCCATAGGCGGTGCGACCGGTGCCGCCGCGGATACCAGCGGTGGATGCGAGATTGACGATGCGGCCATAGCCGTTTTTAACCATGTGGCGGGCCGCGGCCTGCGCACAGTAAAAAGTACCCGACAGGTCGATATCGATAAGGCGCTGCCACTCTTCGGCAGTTGTCTGCAGAAAGCTCTTTTCGATGCCGACACCGGCGCTGTGAACGAGAATATCCAGCTTTCCATATTCAGCGACTACCGCATCGACCATGTTGGCGCAATCATCAGGGTCGCGCACATCAACCTGGACCACCATGACTTGCGCCCCTTCCAGCTTGTCTGCAGCACTGTTCGCCCCGTCGATATTGACGTCGGCAATTGCAATTTTTGCGCCGAGCTCTGCGAGTTGACGAGCGACCGCGAAACCAATACCACTGGCACCACCAGTCACCAGGGCCGTTCGACCGGCGAAATTCATCTGCGCGCTGAACATCTTACCCCTTGTTTTCCATAAGCTTCCTGTGCAGCTCGCTGGCCTGATCTATGGCATCCCAGTCAAGTTCAAAGCCCAACCCCGGTCCCTTTAAAACCGGCAACTTGCCATTTTGCACGGTCAAATCCGGAGACTTGACTATGTCCCAGGCTAGCAAGTGGTTCATATACTGATTGCCGTCGTCAAGATTGGGTATTGTCGCTGCCACCTGGTTCGTGGCACAGGTGGTAATGCCGGTTTCATACAGCCCATGGATGCAAATATCGATCCCTGCCGCCTCGGCAATATGTGCACACTTGCTGAAGCGCTGCAGACCGCCGGTTTCATGCAAGCCCAAAACAATTAAATCGGCTGCCTTTTCACGGCACACGTTGAAAGCATCATAGGGCGTGAAGACGAGCTGATCCGCTGCGATGGCGATCGGACTGTTCGCCCGCACCTGGGCCAGGGCTGAAAGGCTTTCGCAATTGGTGGGCTGCTCGATGAACTCAACATCAAATTCGCTCATTTTATGGATCATCCGCTTTGCGCGAACAGGACTCCAATGCTCATTGGGGTCCATGCGGAATCGTTTATCAGGCCCGATCGCTGCCCGCACCTGTTTGGCGATGGCAAGGTCCAACGCGTCACCACGCCCAACCTTGACATAGATAACATCGTAACCTGCTTCCGCCATCTGCCTGGCCTGGCTGGCGATTTCTGCAGCTGTCTCACCCTGGGGGAAGCCAAAGTACTCAATCTCGTTGCGCACGGCACCGCCGAGAAGCTCATGGGCGGCACGGCCTGTTGCCTTCCCCATCAGGTCCCACAGGGCCATTTCCAGGCCCGCAAGTATTTGTCCGGCAAAACGTGGGGAACTGCAGGTTCCCAGCAACTGAAACAATGCATGATAAGCATTCGACATCAGCCCCGCATTCTCGAATGG
>JAJDOF010000128.1 GCA_022340305.1 Gammaproteobacteria bacterium | reverse complement strand
TTCGAGGGTCGCTTCTGGTCGGGTATCAACCTGAGCGAGCTGTTTGGCCAGTTGAGCCAGCGCGAGGCACGGCGTTTCGGGCTGGAGGCGATATTCGAAAATGGCTTTCGCGAGTTTGCGCGGGCGCGCAAGGCGGAGCTTTCCAGTGGCGAATCGGTGCGTTCCGCACACCGGGCGATGAAGGTCGCGATGGCCCGCGAAATCGAGATGCTGGAGAACAACCTGACGTTTCTGGCGACGGTCGGCTCGGTCAGCCCCTATGTCGGGCTGTTTGGTACCGTGTGGGGTATCATGGAGTCTTTTCGCGCACTCGCAGGGGTGCAACAGGCAACGCTCGCCATGGTCGCACCCGGTATATCCGAGGCCCTGATCGCCACGGCCATGGGCTTGCTGGCCGCGATCCCCGCCGTGGTGGCCTATAACAAGTTTTCCAGCGAGATCGACACCATGATCGTGCGCTACGAGAATTTCCTCGAGGAATTCACCGGTATTCTGCAGCGCCAGGCGCACACGCCCAAATAGGATCGGTCTGTGAAAAAACGCCGCGCAATAGCCGATATCAACGTTGTGCCCTACATCGACGTGATGCTGGTGCTGTTGATTATTTTCATGGTGACGGCACCCTTGCTGAAGCAGGGTGTCGATGTCGATTTGCCGAACGCCCCGGCCAACCCGCTGGATGCCAACAGCCCGGAGCCGATTGTGGTCAGTGTCGACCGCAAGGGGGCGATGTTCCTGAATATCGCGCCCGAAGCGGAAGCGCAGATCAGCGCCGAGGCCCTGGTGCAGCAGGTCAAGGCGGCGCTGGCGCGGGATCCGAAGCGCCCCGTGATGGTGCGCGGTGATGCCAACGGACCCTATCAGAACGTGGTGTCCACCCTGGTGCTGTTGCAACGGGCCGAGGTCGGTTCAGTTGGCCTGGTCACGGATCCCGAGGAAACGCGATAGTGCTCGCGGAATTGCTCAAGCACCCGCGTGCGCTGGTGTTGTCGCTGCTGCTGCACCTTGTCGTCATCGTGCTGATGGTGGTGAACCTCGTCTTCGCCGACAAACCGCTGCAGATAAAGGCGGGGCAGGTGGCGAAAACGGTACAGGCCGAAATAGTCGATCTCGAGCAAATTGAAAAGCAGAACAAGGCAAAGGAACTGGAGGCGAAACGCAAGGCGGAGGCTGCGCAGCAGAAAAAGCAGCTCGAGGCCAAAAAGCGTGCCGAACAAAAGCAGCGCGAGGCCGAGCAGAAACGTAAGCAAGAGGATGCAAAGAAAGCCGAGTTGAAGAAGCAACAGGCTGAACAGAAGCGCAAACAGGAAGCTGCGCTCAAACAGGAGGAAAAGCGAGCGGCGGATGCGCAACGTAAAGCCGACGAAAAGCGCCAGGCGGATGAAAAACGCCAGGCCGAGGAAAAAAGAATTGCCGACGAAAAGCGTAAGGCCGAGGAAAAACGAATTGCTGACGAAAAGCGTAAGGTAGAAGAGGCGCGCATCGCCGAAGAGAAACGCAAGGCCGAGGAAGCGCGCATCGCCGAGGAAAAGCGTAAGGCGGAGGAGGCGCGTATTGCCGAGGAGAAACGCCAGGCCGAGGAAGCCCGGCGCAAGGCGGAAGAGGAGCGTCAACGGGCCGAAGCGGAACTTAAAGCGCGAATGGTGGCCGAAGAGAACCAGCGCAGGCTCAATTCGTTACGCGAGGCCTATATTCTTGCGATCCGGCAAAAAGTCGAACGTAATTGGATTAAACCGGCAGGAAGTGGGAAAATGCCGGTTTGCGAAGTCCACGTTGTGCAAGGGCCGGGTGGTATCATCCTGGGCGTTGATTTTGGCGACTGTGGCGGCAGCACCGCGACTTACCGTGCGTCGATCGAAAATGCAGTCTATAAGGCCGAACCCCTGCCAAAGCCGGAGGATCCGGAATTGTTTGAACGCGAGTTGAATTTCTTTTTTAATCCGAGCATACAGTAAAACCCCATATGCAACTGACCAGACCAATCATTTATCTACTCGCCGTATTCATGCTCGCCATGGTGCAACCGGCGAACGCCGCATTGACCATCGAAATCACCCAGGGTGTCGACGGCGCCTTACCGATCGCCGTGGTGCCCTTCGATACTTCTCGCGTGAGTGGCAAGTTTCCGGTTGATCTGGCTGAAATCATCGGCAGCGATTTGAATCGCAGTGGCGTACTGAAGGCGATGGCTCGAGGCGAATTGCCGGCCAGCCCGCACTACAGCAAAGATGTGCAGTATTCGCGCTGGCGCAACGTCGGCCAGGACTACCTGGTTGTCGGCCGCGTGCTGGAAAGTTCTGCGGGTGTTTACACCATCGAGTTCCAGTTGCTCGATGTGCTCAAGCAAAAGCAGTTGGTGGGGCGCAGCATGTCGGCCAAGAAGCGCAACCTGCGTTCGCGCGCGCACCAGATCAGTGATTTCATCTACGAACAGATTACCGGAACTCGCGGGGCATTCAATACGCGCATCGCGTTTGTGCGTGCGCAAAAAGACGCGGCGCGCAAGTATGTGTTACAGGTCGCCGACACCGACGGATTCAATGCACAAAACGTGCTCGAATCGGACGAGCCGATCATGTCGCCGAGCTGGTCGCCGGACGGCAAGTCGCTGGCCTATGTGTCGTTCGAAAGCAGTCGCCCGGAGATCTTCATTCAGCAGCTCGCGACCGCAAGGCGCACCAAGGTCTCTGGCTTCAGCGGGTTGAACAGTGCGCCGAGCTGGTCGCCGGACGGCAAGTTTCTCGCCCTGGTGCTGTCAAAGGATGGTAGCCCCGATATTTACACGATGAACACCGCGACCAAGAGGCTCAAACGGCTGACAGAGCATCGCAGCATCGATACCGAGCCGGTGTGGTCGAGCGACGGTCGGTCCATTATTTTTACCTCGGATCGATCCGGTTCACCGCAGCTCTACGAGGTCAGTGCGGAAGGCGGCAGGCCAAAGCGTCTTACCTTTGAAGGAAACTATAACTCCGCCGCCAATGTATCTCCCGACGGACGCTATATCGCCATGGTGCACGGCGATCGTGGTCAGTATAAAATTGCACAGCTGGACCGCGAAACGGGCAATCTGACCGTGTTGACCGATGCATCGCTGGATGAATCACCTTCTTTTTCGCCCAACGGCAAAATGCTGCTGTACGCGTCTACGCTCGGCAATAACGGCCTGCTGTTCGCGGTATCCATCGATGGGCGCGCCAAGCATAAATTATCTGACCAGGACGGCGATATTCGCGAGCCCGTCTGGGGACCTTTTGAAAGCAAGTAATCGAATATTAACGGAGTAGAGATAGCATGAAATCATTTCACCACATCAAGTCATGGCTGCTGGTTGCGCTGCTGGCCGTGTTCATTAGCGCCTGTGCGACCACGCAGGAAGAAATGCCGGCGGGTGGCGATGGCGCCCCGGTTTACGACCAGTCGCAAAGTGGCAGCAGCACCGGGATCGTCGACGGCAGCAGCAGTGGCGCGGATGCCAGTGGCCTCGAAGGCGCTGACGGTGGCGATGGTACCGCGATTGTCGATGGACCCCCCATGACGGTTATGGAAATACTGGAACAAACCGAGGGTACGCTCTCCAATCGCACTATTTATTTCGAGTTCGATAGTGCCAAGCTCACCGATGAATCGCTCGCCATCCTCGAGACACATGGTAATTTCGTCGCTGGTAACGGTGAAGTTGCGGTGCGCCTCGAAGGGCATGCCGATGAGCGCGGCAGTCGTGAGTACAATATCGCGCTGGGTGATCGTCGCGCGCAATCGGTACGTCGTGTGCTGCTGTTCCAGGGCGCTTCCAGCGACCAGGTCGAGACGGTCAGTTATGGCGAGGAGCAGCCGGCGGTATCGGGTCACGACGAGGATGCATGGAGCAAGAACCGTCGCGTCGAACTGATCTACACGGTAAATTAATATGAACGCGGTGATCAAGCGGGTATGTCTGTCGGGGGCGACACTGGTCCTGTTGGTCAATGGCCCGTTGTTCGCACAGTCGGCGTTGACGCCCGAGCAACTGACGCTGCGGGTGGAACGCCTGACCGAATTGTCGCAGCGCTCGGAAGCCAAGCTTTCCGACGTCCAGGAGCAGCTCAAGACCCTGTCCGAGGATATGGGCCGCATGGGGCGTTTGATCGAAAACCGCGCCGTGCTGGATATGATTCAGCAGGTCGATCAGATATCGGAGGACATCAACCTGTTGCGCGGTGAGATCGAGGTCCAGGGTAATGACGTTATTGAAATCAAAAAACGCCAGCGCGAACTTTACCAGGATATCGATCGCCGCCTGCGGGACCTCGAAAGTCGCACCGTGGGTCAGGCACCGGCGACCCAGATTACCGTGCCACAGGTCAGCGCGCCGGCCCAGCCTGCTGTCAGCACTTCCGGTTCGGCAGCGCTGGTACCCTCGCTGGCACCTGCTGCCGGTGCCGCTGCCGCGGCTTCAGCGCCGGTAACGCCAACGCAGGCCGGCGAGCGGGAAGCTTATCAGGCGGCTTTCGATACCTTAAAGGAAGGTCGCTACAAAGAGGCCAAGGTGGCACTTCAGGCTTTCCTCGATCAGTATCCGAACGGCAGTTTCTCCGGAAACGCACAGTACTGGCTGGGTGAGGCACATTACGTTACTCGAAATTTCGAACAGGGTATCGTCGAGTTCGAGAAAGTACTGAATGGTTTTCCGGGCAGCAACAAGGTACCGGATGCGATGCTCAAACTTGGCTACACTTTCTATGAACTCAAGCAGTTTCCGCAGTCCAAGGCGATTCTGCAGGACCTGCGCACGCGCTTCCCCGATGAGACCGCATCGCGACTCGCCACCAAGCGTCTCGATCGAATCCGCAACGAGGGTCATTAACTCGCCTATCTCACCGATTTCCTGCTGCGGACACCGTAAAGCACACTGTTA
Organism: Gammaproteobacteria bacterium; assembly: GCA_022340305.1. Taxonomy (GTDB): domain Bacteria; phylum Pseudomonadota; class Gammaproteobacteria. The sequence continues at coordinate 1,330 of JAJDOF010000128.1, read as the reverse complement.
CGGGCTGTACTCCCGACGACCGGCCTGGCGCAGTGTCGACTGCGCGCTGCGCCGACCTCGCCCCAATGTGCCAAGGCACATTGGGTTGTGCAGCCCGCCGCAGAATCTTTACCACGACCTCGCCAAGGTAAATCGGCGAGATATGCGGGTTAACACCGCTTTTTTTGGATTTAGCTTGAATTCAGTATGGGGTCAGGTATGATTCCAGACCTTTCCGGGGGGCGTTAGCTCAGTTGGTAGAGCATCTGACTTTTAATCAGGTGGTCGGGCGTTCGAGCCGCCCACGCCCCACCACTTTTTTCCTCCCAGATCAATAAGTTAGCCGACTACAAGTTAACTATTGTTTGCCTCAACATGACCAGTGCCGGGATATTGCCGGACTTTTCACCGCAAACCTTTTCAACCGCATCGATAAGCTCTTCCAATTCAGGTGCGGAGTAGTGGCTGGTGATATCTCCATTCCTATGACCCAGCAGTACTTTACGGGTTTCAAGTGAAACACCCGCCGCACGCAATCGGCGTCCAAAGGTATGTTTCAGGTCATGTATTCTAACCATCGGCAACCCTGTCACTTTTCGCGCTCTTTTCCATGCACTATTATTGAGCTTCTTCACCGGATTCCCTCGATATGTAAAGACGTAGCCAGAATTTATTCCTCTGGTTTCTTCAATTACAGAACGGGCCACCTGGTTAAGTACCACCAACCTGTCTTCTTTGTTTTTAACAATCTGGCCAGGGATAATAAAAACTGAGGTATTAAATTCAGGGACCATTACCTCCCATTCCCAACGCAGACAACAAACTTCCTGTTCGCGACAACCTGTATTTACTTTAAACAAACACATGCGAGCAAGATGTCCGGGTAGATGCTTGAATAATTCTCGTTGCTCCTCCCAGGATAAAGGATACGGCTTACGCGCATCAGTAGTCGGTAACATCTGAATTAGCGGTGGTGTTTCAAGCCAGCTCAGACCATTCTCATCCCGCCATAATCTAGCAGCGAGATTCAAAATTCTACGAACTACAGCGAGTGCGTAATTTATACCTTTGCTCTTCCTCCTTAGTCTCTTTCTTTCATTTATGAAAGATTGGAGGGTTCCTGCATGTACTTTCGTTAGTGGCAAGTTTCCGATAAACGGATCAAGTTGCTTTAGATGCATGGCATAGTCACTAATACTGGACAGATGGCTGTTTTCCTCGAGAAACTTGGTTGCCGCTTCTCTAAATGTCCGTATTGGCCGTGCGCCAAATAACTTTACCTGGCGAATTTCCTCGATTCGGTGGGCCAGTATCAGCTCCGCTTCTTCGAGATAGCTTGTTCCAGTGCTTT
>JAJDOF010000050.1 GCA_022340305.1 Gammaproteobacteria bacterium | reverse complement strand
CCAATCACTACCGCCGATTCATCGATATAGCTGTTTTCGCCGATACGGGGCGTCACCCCGCGGAAACTGCGAATCATTGTTTCGCCCCGCCCAAAGAAACGCGTATAGTAACGATTTTTTCGCGAGGCGCATCGGTTTTTGGTGAAACTTCCCGGCCTGACCATTCCTGAATTATCGCTCGAAATTGGCAATAAATTGCGCCTTTACGCGCAGTTAATCCGCTTTGACAAGCCCATTGGCAGCTACCTGTTACTGTGGCCCGCGCTTTGGGCGCTGGCAATTGCCGGTAATGGCGCGCCCGATGGCTGGGTGCTGTTTGTATTCGTCTGCGGGGTATTTTTGATGCGTTCGGCGGGATGTGCGATCAACGACTATGCCGACCGCGATATCGATCTGCACGTTGCGCGCACGCGCGAACGTCCGCTGACCAGTGGCAAGATCAGCGCAGGCGAGGCGCTCGTGGTTTTCGCGTTTCTCGGGCTGCTCGCTTTTTTGCTGGTGCTGACACTGAATCAACTGACCATCTGGCTCTCTATTGGCGGAATACTGCTGACTGCCAGCTACCCATTCATGAAACGCTACCACTATCTGCCGCAGGTGCACATGGGCGCCGCCTTCGGTTGGTCGGTGCCGATGGCTTATGCCGCGCAAACAGACAGTTTGCCGAAGATGGCCTGGCTACTGTATGTCGCAACGGTGGTATGGGCGGTGGCCTACGATACCATTTACAGCATGGTCGATCGTGAAGACGATCTCAGGATCGGGGTCAAGTCGACGGCAATACTTTTCGGCGATTACGAGCGCCTGTTGATAGGTTTGTTCCAGGGCTTGTTTGTGCTGGCGATGCTGCTGGTCGGTATCGACCTTGGCTTTTCGGCCATTTATTTTGCAGCGCTGCTATTGGCGACGCTGTTACTGTTTTTCCAGCAATTTCTGATCAACGACCGTGTGCCAGAGCACTGTTTCATTGCCTTCCTCAACAATCACTGGGTCGGCGCCATCGTTTTTTTCGGCATCATGGGGCATTATTATTCGCTCTAGCTGCGGACGCCGATAGGCATGCTCGCCAACGGCAGTGGCGAAGCATGCAAACCAGGCCCAGGCGATAACAGCGTCAATCCAGCAAAGCGGGTAGAGCACATGCGCTGTCAGCTTCGAATGCCTGTAGCAACCAGTGTTTGAGGCGCTGGATTGTCGGATCGTCCTGCAGATGTTCGCGGCAGATAAAATAGTAGCCAAACTCGGTTTGCAGCGATTGCTGCAGCGGCCGTACCAGTCGACCGGCGGAGATCAAATCGTCTACCAGGTAGCGCCAGCCGAGCGCGACTCCCTGGCCCAGGCAAGCCGCGTCTATTACCAGTGGATAACTGTTGATCTGCAGATGGCGATTGCCGAGTGGCTCGTCGATGTCGTTACCGCCGAGCCAGAGCCGCCAGTTCATCCAGTTCCAGTGACTGTCGGCAAGATCGATCAACTGGGCCTGCAACAACCAGCTGACCCAGTCTTGCCGGGGCTGTTGCTGCGCATAGTCGGGACTGCAAACCGGGAACACTTCTTCCGCGAACAGGCGCTCGGCATAAAACCCGGGCCAATGACCATCACCGTGCAGCACCGCCGCCTGGACTTCGGCGCCGAGGCTCTCGCCATAGTCGTCGGAGGCGATGATGCGTAACGCGACCGCCGGCAACAGCTCGCGCAATTGTGCGATGCGCGGCGCCAGCCACTGCGTGGCGAAGGATTGATCGCAGCCGAGCACCAGTTGCTGGTTGAATTCGACGTTCTGAATATCCATGGTGGCGCCCGCCAGCTGCTTCAAGATAGCGGCTACCGTGTGCAGGTATTCGCGCCCCTCGTTAGTCAATTGCACGGCGCGGTGTGAGCGTGAGAACAGCTTGACCTGCAAACTGCCCTCGAGGCTGCGGATCTGCTGGCTGATCGCGGCCTGTGACAGATGCAGCTCAGCGCCCGCGCGGGTGAAGCTCAGCAGGCGCGCCGCGGCTTCGAAGGCGATCAGTGGTTCGAGGGGTGGCAGGCGTTTCTTCAGCATATATTGATAAGAAAAAGTTATCCAACCCGATAACAAATAAGCGTTTGAGACGGAATTTGCATTAGTTTAGATTATTCGAATTAAAATTAATACCCAGGAGTCACGCATGAACATCGTTGAACTGAAATCACCGGGCAGCGATATCCCGTTTGCTCGCGATCCCGAGCTGGCGTATACGATTCCCGCCCGTTATTACCTTGATAGCGACATTTATCAACGCGAGAAGGAGGCCGTGTTCTATCGCAACTGGTGGTATGTCGGCCACCAGAGCCAGCTCGGTGAGCCGGGATGTTACCTGACGGTGCAGGTTTGCGATCAAAACATTATCGTCATTCGTGACAGGAGCGGCGAGCTGCGTGCCTACTATAACGTGTGTCAGCATCGAGGCCATGAACTGTTGTTCGGCAGCGGCAAGGTGCGCACCATCACCTGTCCCTATCATGCCTGGTCCTATGGCTTCGACGGCGAGCTGAAAGCGGCGCGCAATACCGACAAACTGGTCGATTTCGACAAGTGCCAGTTCGCGCTGAAGCCGGTTCAGGTGGAGGTATTCTGTGGCCTGCTGTTCATCAATCTCGACCCCCAGGCACAACCGCTCAAACTGCAGGCGGCGGCCCTGGAAAGTGAAATTCGCGCTTTCTGTCCGCGCGTGGACGAAGTGCAGTTCGCGCAACGTGACCATTACGACGTCGCCAGCAACTGGAAGATCATGGTCGATAATTTCCTCGAGTGCTACCATTGCCATCCGGCGCACAAGGATTTCGTCAACCTGGTCGACATGGATAGTTACACTTCGAAGGTCAACGGTATCTATTCGAGTCACATATCGAACGCGGCGGCCACCACCGAGAGCAGTGCCTACCACTTCGAAAAGGGCGAGGTCGATTTCGGCTATGCCGGCTGGTTCCTGTGGCCCAACCTGACCATCTGGATCTATCCCGGTGAGCCTAACATCTCGACGCTGCAAATCATCCCCGACGGTGTCGGTCGTACCATCGAGTACCAGGACTGGTACCTGCCCAACCCGGAGCCGAGCCGGCAACAACGGGATGCGATGGATTACCAGCGCGACGTGCTACAGCCCGAAGACGTCGGCCTGTGTGAAAGCGTCTACCGGGGGCTGCAGTCGAAAGGCTACAACCAGGGGCGTTTCGTCGTCGACCCCGAGCGCAGCGAACTGTCCGAGCACGCGGTGCACCATTTCCAGCAACTCTACATCGACGCGATGGAGTCGGCGCTATAGCGCTATGTCAATGGAGGTTCAGTCGTTATTGGTGCAATTTCGGCAGAGCTGTTCTGGATCACAACTGTATTTTTCTGCCGGCACAGTCGTAGCAGACGCGGTCCCCGGATGCGTTTTACGCAAGGAGTAAGATTGCCCCCTGCCAGACTGAAAAATGGACTGAATCCAGGTATCGAAAGTGAAGTCATTTTCAAGCTGCCGATTTAACTGCTGGCCAGGGGTCGAATCGAGCAGATGACCAGGTGCCGCCGCGAGTGTGCTTTATGTCGATATGGCGGCGTTTCGGCCTTATATTGAAAGCCCTGGCTGTCTTGCATTGGGTCGCAAGCGGCGTAATATGGTCGGCATTGTGAATTTTAAGCGCTACATTCCCGATCATGCGGTGACCACAGTACCGGTGCTGGCGGTTATGGTTGCAGTGCATTTTTTCCTGTTGCGTGACGGCCCGGTCGAGCCTGGCAAAGAGGCGACTCAAACCGTGTCGTCGTACAATCAATTCTGGCAAGCCCCCGCGCAGCACAGTGCGTTCGATATCGACGGTGAAATCAGCCGGCTCGAGCTCGCCGATACCAGGCGCGATCGGCAGATTCGCGATTTGCTACACCAGCAAAAGTACGGGCAGGCGCGCACGCGGTTGCTGGAAGTCGCCGCTGATGCGGCGGCGCGCGATGATCAGCGCAAACTCGGCGATACCCTGATGTTATTGGGTGAGGTGGCAATAAACCAGCAGGAACTGTCTGCGGCGGAAATTTACCTGCAGGAAGCGCTGTACCTTACTATGTCACAGGACAATGTGCTCGGCACTGCAAGGACTTACCAGTTACTGGGGCAGTTCAATATCCGTGCGCGCGAACTGGCACGGCGCGCCGCCAATACCTATGACCAACTGTGGCAGGCGCGCAACTCGATTGCGCGCGGCTATTACCGGGGGGTTGACGAGAACCTGCACGTGGTGATCGATGAAAACCTCAGGATTCGACGTTACGGGGCAGCTGCCGATGCCTGGGAGGCGCTTGCCTCGTTGCACGACAAGCAGTACGACGGCTACCAGGCTCAGCAGGCGCGCCTTGAAGCCGCTCGTCTTTATGCTGCCACCGGCCAGATGACGCATGTGCATCGATTGCTCGACGGCCTCGATCGCAGTCTGGTGAGCGCTGCCGATGTTGCGGATATCGAGCGCGAAATGAGCGTCCTGTTCGCGCAGCACGAAAAGGATGTCATTCGCGCTTCGCAGGCGCGAGATTACCAGATGATGTACCACCATTACCTGCGTATCGGCGAGGTCGAGCAGGCCTGGAAATTCAGAATCAAGTCCAGTGAAACCCTTGCCGGTGGCAGTGATCGGGCGATGTTTCAGCGCCAGGCGGATGTTATCGCGGTACTTTACAATTCCAATTACGCGATGGATCGGGCGCGGAAATACCTCGATCAGGCGGGTAGTATCTACCAGGACAACGGTGTCCGGGAAATGCTCAAAGAGACTCGCGACATGGAATCCCTGATCTATTAACCTGAATACCCGGTAATGACTGATACGAACGAACTGGAATTCGATGGCCGCGATCTGCGCCGTGCCTTCGGTAATTTTGCCACCGGCGTCACCGTGGTTACGACACTCGATGCTGCGGGTAAACCCTGTGGCTTTACCGCCAACTCGTTTACCTCGGTATCGATCGATCCACCGTTGCTGCTGGTGAGTATCGCCAGGACCGCCTTCGGTTGCGAGGTGTTCACTGCCTCGCAGGGTTTTGCGGTCAACATTCTGGCGCGCAGTCAACGCGAGTTGTCGAATCGTTTCGCCGCCGCTGGTACCGATAAATTTGCCAACCTGAATTGGCGGGCCGCAGCAAAGGGTTCGCCGATCCTCGACGGTGTGGTGGCCTGGTTCGATTGCAGCCACCATGAGCAGGTCGACGCGGGTGATCACATCATTCTCATCGGCCGAGTGCGGCAATACGCCTATAACACTGACACTCCGCTCGGATTTTGTCGCGGCGCCTACGTTTCTTTCGGCCTGACACCAAAAATGCTGCAAATGCTGTCTTCACCCGGTCATTTGCAGGTCGGCGCGATCATCGAGTCGAACGGCAAGATACTGCTCGAGCATCATCCTGAAAATGGCAGTTTGTTGTTGCCGGCAGCGGATTCCGTCGGTGACGCTGCCAGTGGCGAGGGTTTGCTCGGCAAACTGGCCAGCGCCGGTATCGAGGTCGATTTGCCGTTTATCTACGCTGTGTTTCACGATGAGGCGCAGCGATTCGTGTTTTACCTGGGCGAATTGCTATCGATTAGCGATGCGATTGAAACCCGCCAGCTGCGCTTCCACGAGTTCGACAACATCACCTGGGAAGAGATTAACAACCCGTGGATAATTTCTATGCTGGAGCGATTTATTCGCGAAAAGCGGCTCGGTAATTACCAGGTTTATATTGGCGATCAACATCACGGCGAGTTTCATCCGGCATGATTTGTCGTACCGAGCGCAGATTTCAGAAAATCGATTAAGAATCAATAATATCGCGACGACTGCCAGTGTCGTTTTAAGGCAACGTGGAGTCGCTGCAACGCCAGCCCTGGCGCCGTTTAGAATCTATTCTGGTGAGTCTTGGTGGCCCTTCCGGGCAACTTGTGAATGTGTGAGGATTTGCTGAATGACCGATTACGATGATGACGAATACGAAGACGATCTGGACCTGAGTACTCTGCCGGATGATGAGCTCGTTGAGCAGATGCACGATGACCTGTACAACGGACTCAAGGAAGAAGTGGCCGAAGGCACGCAGATTTTCCTCGATCGTGGTTGGGATGCCAACAAGATTCTCAATGAAGCATTGGTCGCCGGCATGACCATCGTCGGTATCGACTTCCGCGATGGTATTTTGTTCGTGCCTGAAGTACTGATGTCTGCCAACGCGATGAAAGCCGGTATGGCGCTGCTCAAGCCCTTGTTATCGGCTTCTGACGAACCTACTGCCGGCAAGATGGTGATCGGCACGGTCAAGGGCGATATCCACGATATTGGTAAAAACCTGGTGGGTATGATGATGGAGGGCGCCGGTTTTGAAGTGATTGATCTCGGCATCAATACTCCGGTGGAAGACTTCCTCGCCGCCCTCGAAGAGCACAAGCCGGAAATCCTCGGTATGTCGGCTCTGCTGACCACTACCATGCCCTACATGAAAGTCGTCATCGATACCATGAAAGAGCAGGGAATTCGCGATGATTACATCATCCTGGTCGGTGGCGCACCACTCAACCAGGAGTTCGGTGATGCCATTGGCGCCGATGCCTATTGCCGTGATGCAGCGGTGGCCGCCGATACCGCGAAGCGGCTGGTGGCTGAGTTTCGCGCCCGTTAGGTATCCGGGAACTGGCTGTCGGTGCTAACCCGGTATGATAAATTCGGCTTCCATTCTGGTTATTACCTGCGCTGCGATTGCGCGCGAAGTTAATGAAATAAAGAAGCTTGGACAGTGGTCGCAAATGGATTTGCAGGCGATTACTGCTGATTTGCATGCTCGTCCCGAAAAAATCGCGCCCGCGGTTGCCAGCAAGATCGATGCCGCGCGTGACAAGTATCAGCACATCTTCGTCGCTTACGGCGATTGCGGCACCAGTGGCGAGCTCGATCGAGTGCTTGCAGAGCGCGGGGTCAAGCGCCTGCCGGGAGCCCACTGCTACGATTTTCTGGCGGGACGCGATCGTTACCGGCAGATGCAGGAAGAGGAGCCCGGAACCTTCTACCTGACCGATTTTCTGGCCCAGCACTTCGAGCGCCTGGTGATCGAAATACTCGGAATCGACCGTCATCCCGAATTGCTGGAAATGTATTTTGGCAACTACACCCGCCTGGTGTACCTGGCGCAAACCGATTCGCCGGAATTGACCGCGTTGGCGCAGGCCGCGGCCGATCGACTGGGTCTACGCTTCGAGCGCGTGGTTACCGGCATGGGTGAAATGGTGCCGGAGCTCGATGCGGCCATGCAGGAGGCGATGTGGCGCAGCTGAAAGTCATTTACTGGCGTGATATCCCGGGGCGTGTCGTGATCCGTGAAGGTCGTCGCAGCACTCGCCTCAACCTGTCGGCGCGCTTTATGCATGCCATCGAGCGTGCCGCTTATCGCCTCAAGAAGAAGCAGGCAGATGCCATGTTCGAACCCTGGCATGACGTCGACCAGGCCGTCGACGGTGACATCCGTGCGCAGGCGAACTCGCTGGTGCGTCAGCTTGAGGAGCAGTATACGCAGGAAATTCTGGAAACTTTGATTCGGGCCAGCGGTGTTGATGAAACCCGCGGCATCACTAACTGAAGGACAGCATGTACAAGATTCGTCAATGGTCGGTAACCCACTCGCGTAAACTCGATATGGTTTACCGCAGTTTCGAGCCGCTTTTGCTGCGGCTGCATCCGTTATTCAAGATGCTCGGTTACGGTCGCCTGGAGAAGCCGGTGCGTGTGATGGAGAAGGCCATCAAGGGTTTTATGTTCGATTGCCAGATGTGTGGGAAATGTGCGCTCGGCTCGACCGGAATGTCCTGTCCGATGAATTGCCCCAAATCAATCCGCAATGGCCCCTGTGGCGGGGTGCGCCTCGACGGTAACTGCGAAGTCAAACCGGAAATGCGCTGCGTCTGGGTCGAAGCCTGGCGCGGCAGCCAGCAAATGCGCGATTCGCAAGCCATTCACCAGGTTCAGATCCCGGTCAATAACCTGCTTAAGGGCAGCTCCTCGTGGTTGCGCGTGGTACGCGAAGAGAAGGCGACACGAGAAAGCGAGGTCGGACGATGATGGCACCCTTCGAGCAGTCAGCGGGCAGCCCGATGCCGCAACTGGAAGGCCACAGCTCAACCGGTCGGCTCGAGCGCGTATTACGCGCCGGCCATTTCGTGGTCACCGCGGAACTCGCGCCGCCGGATTCGGCACTCGCCCAGGACGTGTACGAGCGCGCACGGATGTTCGATGGCTATGTCGATGGCATGAACGCGACCGACGGTTCGGGCGCGCATTGCCATATGTCGAGTGTTGCAATGTGCGCACTGCTCACCAATGTCGGCTACTCCCCGGTGCTGCAGATTTCCTGTCGTGACAAGAATCGCATCGCCATCCAGGGAGATGTGCTGGGCGCGGCTGCCATGGGGGTATCCAACATCCTTTGCCTGAGCGGCGACGGCGTCCAGGTGGGCGACCATCCAGAGGCCAAGCCGGTATTCGATCTGGACAGTATGTCGCTGCTTGAAACCATTCGCATCATGCGCGACGAATCGCGTTTTCTGAGCGGCCGTCCGATTACCTCAGCGCCGCAGGTATTTCTCGGTGCGGCTGAAAACCCCAGCGCACCGCCCATCGATTTTCGTCCGTATCGGCTCGCCAAGAAAATTGCCGCGGGTGCCCAGTTCATCCAGACCCAGTACATCTTCGATATCGAACAGCTGCGGGAATTCATGGCCAAAGCGCGTGATCTCGGCCTGCTCGAGCAGTGTTTCGTGATACCGGGCGTAGGCCCGCTGGCATCGGCGCGCACCGCGCTGTGGATTCGTAACAATGTCCCCGGCATCAATATTCCCGATGCCATTATCAAACGCCTGGAAGGTGCCAGTGATGCAAAACTCGAAGGCCGCAAGATATGTGTTGAGTTGATACAGCAGATTCGCGAGATCGAGGGCGTCAGCGGTGTGCACGTGATGGCGTACCGCCAGGAAGCGGCGGTCGGCGAAATTATTCAACAGTCGGGTGTGCTGGCAGGTCGAGTACCCTGGTATCCGGGATGTGATGTGCAGTCCAGTCATGCCTGATACAGTATTGAAACTGGTTTTTTGATATTTTATATAAAGAAAATTTGAGGAGTTAGCTATGACCGAAACGGTTGTCAGTTCTGCCACCAGAGAATTAGTCATCGGCTTTGAACGCCCCTTCGTGTTGATTGGTGAACGCATCAATCCCACCGGGCGCAAGATCATGGCCGAGGAAATGAAGGTCGGCGATTACAGTCGCGTGCAAAGCGACGCGCTCGCGCAGGTTGCGGCGGGCGCCCACATGCTCGATGTGAATGCCGGCATTCCGCTTGCGGATGAACCGCGCATCCTGGCCGAGGCGATTCAGCTGGTGCAAAGCCTGACCGACGTGCCGCTCAGTATCGATTCTTCAATTATCGATGCCCTCGAAGCCGGGCTTGTGGTTTACCGGGGCAAAGCGCTGGTCAATTCGGTGACCGGAGAGGATGAAAGCCTCGATCGTGTGTTACCGCTGGTTAAGAAATACGGAGCCGCAGTGGTCGCGATTTCGAACGATGAAACCGGCATTTCCGAAGATATCGACGTGCGTTTCAAGGTTGCCCAAAAGATCGTAAATCGTGCTTCCGACTATGGAATTCCTGCTTGTGACGTGGTCGTGGATCCGCTGGTTATGCCGATTGGCGCGATCAACAGTGCCGGGCGTGAAGTGCTCAGGCTGATTCATCGGCTGCGTACCGAGCTCAAGGTGAACACCACCTGCGGTGCGTCCAATGTCAGTTTCGGCCTGCCCAACCGAAATGGTTTCAACGGCGCTTTCATCAGCATGGCGATCCAGGCGGGAATGACCTCGGCGATTACCAATCCGTTGCATGCCGAGGTCGTCGCGGCAAGCCTTGGCGCGGACGTTATGCTGGGCAAGGACCCCGACTGTGGGCGTTGGATCAGGCAATTTCGTGAACCGGCAGCGGAAGGGGCGATCGTTCGCGGTACCGGAAGACGTGCCGGCCGTCGTCGCCGTCCCGCTGCCTAGTGGCTGTTTTGGATACGCAAACAACCACCGTGGAAGAGGCCAGCGTGCTGTTCATGCCATCTGGCCTGCGTGGCCGGGTGCCGATTGGTACTACCGTGCTACAGGCGGCGCAGCGACTCGGCGTCGACCTGGAGTCCATCTGTGGCGGACAGGGCAAGTGTCGCAAGTGCCAGGTCCTGCCGCAACAAGGCGAATTCGCCAAACACGGTATCGTTTCGAGACGGGAAAACCTCTCTGAACTGAGTGCGACCGAGCTGATGCAACAGTCGAAAAATCGACTCAAGGATGGCCGCCGACTGGGTTGTAATGCACGTATTCTGGGTGACCTGGTCGTTGATGTACCCGAGGAAAGCCAGCAGCACAAACAGCATATTGCCAAGGCGATCACCGCTTACGATATACAGGTGCAACCGGCACTGCACCTGTACACGGTCACTCTGCCCGAGCCCGATATGCACTCACCTCTGTCGGACAAGCGTCGCATGCAGCAGGCCCTGGTCAGCGAGTTTGATCTGCCGGTGATGGATTGCGAGATGACGCAACTGCGCTTGTTGCAACCCGCGTTGGTCAAGGGAAAGCGCCAGATTACCGTTGCGGTTTACCAGTTTCAGCAGATTATCGGAATCTGGCCAGGCGTCAAGGCGGAGGCTTACGGCCTCGCCGTCGATCTCGGCTCGACGACGATCGCCGCACAGTTGTGCAACCTGAGAACCGGTGAGGTCGTCGCCACTGCCGACACCATGAATCCACAAATCCGTTTTGGTGAGGATTTGATGAGCCGCGTATCTTACGTGATGATGAACGAAGGTGGCGATGTGGCGATGACGCAGGTGGTGCGTGAAGCTTTTAACCAGCTCGCCCGGCGGGCCGTCAAAAAAGCCGGCATACAGCTCGAAGACATCCTCGACATGACTGTGGTGGCCAACCCGATCATGCACCACCTGTTTCTCGGCATAGATCCCACCCCGTTGGGCACCGCGCCGTTTACGCTGACGACCGATCAGATGCAGGTTATCCGTGCCGCCGATATCGGTATCGAGTTACACGCCGAAGCCCGCGTCTGCACCTTGCCCTGTATCGCAGGCCACATCGGTGCCGATACCGCGGGGGTGATTCTATCGGAGCGCCCGGACCTCGCCGAAGAATACGTGTTGCTGGTCGATGTCGGCACCAATGCTGAAATCGTGCTCGGCAATCGTAACCGCCTGCTGGCCGCATCGAGTCCGACCGGGCCTGCCTTCGAAGGAGCGCAAATCAGCTCGGGTCAACGCGCCGCACCGGGCGCCATCGAGCGAGTACGCATCGATCCGGAAACCCTGGAACCACGCTTTCGTGTCATCGGCTGCGACGTCTGGTCCGATGACCCGGAGTTTGCCGAAAAGAGTGCGCGCGTCGGTGTTAGTGGTATTTGTGGTTCGGGTATCATCGAAGTAATCGCGGAGATGTATTTATCCGGTGTCATCGATGAAGATGGCGTCATCGGACCGATCGTTGGCAAGTCAACCGATCGTATTGTCGTCGACGGGCGCACCTATTCCTATGTCATTCGGGAAGGTGATCGTTCGATTCGAATTACCCAGAACGATGTGCGCGCGATCCAGCTGGGCAAGGCCGCCCTGCATGCGGGAACCCGCCTGTTACTCGATTACATGGGCATAGAAAAAGTCGACCGCATCGGCCTGGCAGGCGCCTTTGGCAGCCATATCGATGTCAAGTATGCGATGGTGCTTGGTATGATCCCCGATTGTAATCTCGACAAGGTTGGTTCGGTCGGCAATGCCGCCGGCACCGGCGCTCGCATCGCGTTGCTGAATTTTCCATCGCGCCGTGAAATCAGTGAGATTCTACCCAAGGTGGAAAAGATCGAAACTGCGCTCGAACCCAAATTTCAGGAGTATTTTATCGACGCCATGGCGATACCGCACAAGACCGATCGTTTCGAAGAACTGGCCAAATTTGTAACCTTGCCGGCAACCAAGCCCAAGGCAGAAATCAACCTTGGTGATGATCGTAACCGGCGATCATCGCGCCGGCGGCGCAGTCGTACCTAGCCCACATATTGCCCCGGCCGGTCTCAGGCCTTGGGAAAACCATTTCATGTTCGGTATGAATTGACGACTCTATCGGTAAAACCAAAAAACGGGTTAGTACTCAGCCGGGCGCAGTTCCTGCCCTGACTTGTCCCGCTACGCCTGAGCCTCGTCTTCTCCGCTCCTGCGCTCGCCCGTGCTCAAAATTGCTGTGGGCGATAATTGACGCTGCAAATCGGCGTTCCAATGCAATATGTAGGCTAGCTGAGACCGGCTTCCTCGCTGGCAGATTTCTGCTGCAACTTGCGGCGTTCGTCGCGCGGTGGGATGCCGAATAGATCGCGATAACATTTGCTGAAATGCGGTGCCGAGATGAAGCCGCAAGCGAGTGCGATATCGACGATGGACTTGCTGGTTTGCAGTAATAACAGGCGCGCGCGATTGAGACGCAGATTCAGGTAGTAGCGCGTCGGCACGCAATTCAGGTGTTTTTGAAACAGGCGTTCAAGCTGGCGCCGCGAAATTCCCACATAGTTGGATAACTCATCGAGGCTAATGGGTTCTTCGATATTGGTTTCCATCAGGGTTACCGCCTCGGTCAACTTGGGTTGATTCGATCCCAGCGCCAGGTGCAACGGTATGCGTTGGCGGTCATCCGAACTGCGTATTCGCTCGCACATGAATTGTTCTGATATGTGCGTGACCAGTTTGCTGCCGTGTCGATCGCTGATCAATTTCAGCATCATATCCATCGACGCCTGTCCGCCAGCGCTGGTAATGCGATCACGGTCGATCAGGAACAGGTCATCGCAGACGCGTACCGCGGGAAAATCCTCGCGCAGGCTGGCAATGTTTTCCCAGTGAATGGTGCATTTATAACCATCCAGCAAGCCGGCACGCGCCAGCAGGTAACTGCCGGTGCACAATGCCCCGAGCCGGACATTGTTGCGCTTGGCGATGCGCCGCAATATCAACTGCAATTGCCGCGACCAGGCTTCGGCGATATCGGCGCCGCCACAGACCAGCAAGGTGCTGACGTCATTGGCATTTTCGATACTGTTGTCGGGCGTGATTTCGAGACCGTTACTGGCTTTTTCGGGTAAACCATCGATGGTGTAAATGCTCCACCGATAGAGGTCCTTGCCAGCGTTTCGATTAGCCATGCGTAATGGTTCGACAGCTGACGTAAACGCAATCATCGAATAATTGGGAACCTGAAGAAATCCAAAGTGCTCGGGTTTCGTCGTGGATTTATCGTCGCTCATAGGTCCGATTGTAGCGAAATGCAGGCTGGAGTGTTGCACCTGGGTCCAATCCGCCAGAATACTAGTCGCTAAACTACGTCAATGCACGATATTTTTAAGTGGGCGGGAGCAGGAGAAGTATTGTCAACTTTCATCATGCCGAGACCTCGGAAGGCCGTTTTCGCGGGGATCACTCAAAGCCAGGTCATTCCCGCGTCAGCAGCGATCCGACGTATCCGAATCCTGGGCGTATCGGAATCTTGCATGGGGGACGCGATCTGTGGCACTTTGTTTGTTGCTATTGAAGGCCGTTTGCGAGGCAGGGACCGCTCCCGGCGGCCCTACCGCATTCCTGCCATCCATGGCAGTCATCCCCGCTTGCGCAGGTCCGACGCATCGGGGGATGACTTTTTTGGGGCGGGGTGCCCGCGGTCGGGGAAGACTTTATTGTTGCGGTAAAATTGTGGGGTGGGTGTGATGCGAGATCCCCGCTTGCGCGGGGATGACTTTTTTGGGGTGGGGTGCTGCGCACCCAAATTACTAAACCATTGAATCGGGCATGGAGGATTTGCGCTGCTGTATGTAGGCCAGCAGGGCTTCGTCGATGGCCGGATCGATGGGCGGCGCCACGTATTCTGCGAGCAGTTTCTTGTAGCGCACATTGCAACGCTGTGCATGGTCGAGACTACCTTCCGATTGCCACTGTTCGTAGCTGTTGTTGTCGGTAATCGGCGAGCGGTAAAACGCGGTCTTGAAGTTGTTCTGCGTGTGATTACAACCAAGGAAGTGAACTCCCGGTCCGACCTCTCGAATGGCATCCATCGCCTGGCCATTTTCGGAGAGGTCGACACCGCCCATCAGGATCGACATCATCGCTGCCTGGTCGGTATCCATCACGAATTTCTCATAACCCATGGCGAGACCGCCTTCCAGCCACCCCGCGGTATGCAGCACAAAATTAACCCCGGCCAATACCGCCGGCATCAACGTGGCAGCTGCCTCGTAAGCCGCCTGTGCGTCAGGTAATTTGGAACCACAGAGGCCGCCGCCGGAGCGGAAGGGAACACCGAGGCGACGCGCCAGTGCGGCCATGGTGTATAGCACCAGTGCCGGTTCCGGCGTGCCGAAAGTAGGTGCGCCCGATTGCATTGACATCGAGCTGGCAAAGCTGCCGAAGATAACCGGTGCGCCTGGATTGACCAGTTGCACGAAGGTCATCCCGGCGAGCGCTTCGGCCAGCGTTTGCGCGGCGGTGCCGGCTACCGTCACCGGCGACATCGCGCCGGCGAGTATAAATGGCGTGATGATGGTGGCCTGGTTGTTCTCGGCATAAACCTTGGCCGCTCCGAGCATGGTATCGTCGAAGGTCATCGGTGAATTGGCGTTGATCAGGCTGGTCGCGTAAGTGCGCGGTCGGCCGGTGGCCGGGTCGATATAGTCGTCGCCGGCGAGAATCTTGATCATCTCGACCGTATCCTGCGCGCGCTCCGGTGCCGTGACCGATCCCATGAAGGCCTTGTCGGAATACTTGATATGTGAGTACACCATGTCGAGATGGCGCTTGTTGACCGGGACATCGACCGGTTCGCAAATGGTGCCACCGGAATGGTGCATGCTCGGCGAGACGTAGGCGAGTTTTACGAAATTCTGAAAATCCTCGAGCGTTGCATAACGCCTGCCCTTGTCGATGTCGTAGACAAAAGGGCTGCCATAGGCCGGCACGAAGACCGTGTTTTTGCCGCCAATCTGGACACTACGCTCCGGATTGCGCGCATGCTGGGTGTATTCAGCAGGCGCAGACGCCTGAATAATCGAACGACACAGACCGCGCGGGAAACGAACGCGAACACCGTCGATTTCTGCACCACCCTGCTTGAGTATGTCGAGCGCCTCCGGCATATCGCGAAATTCGATACCGATTTCTTCGAGGATCGTGTCCGCGTTGTGTTCAATGATCTGCAGGCCCTCTTCGTCGAGAACCTCGAAAAAAGGGATCTTGCGCGTTGCGTAAGGGGCGCTTTTGGTAACGATTTTGCCCGCGGCAATGCGCTCCTCGCGCCCCCCGCGTCCACGCCCGCGCCTACCGTGTGTCGATCGATCTTCTTGGCTCATTAGCTGTCCTCGAAATCCAGAAAAGTCGGATTAATCAGCCAGTATGGTTTTAGCCGTTATCGCGAGCTAACCCAAGGGCGACCCTGAACTATTTGCCCGCGCCATTCGCTTTCGATTAGCCCAGCCCCTGTAGCGTTTGCGCAAGACGATAGTTATTGTTTGCGGCGAATACGTTAGAATAAGGCTTGAAAAGCCGCCAGCGAAGCAGGAGTTCGGCCATAAGCAACGATTCCGAAACCATCGGCATCTTATTGATAGACGGTTATCCGATCATCCCATTCAGTTGCGTTGTCGATTCTTTACGGGCGGCCAACCGCCTGTCGGAGAAAAACCTGTATCGTTGGGAATACTTTGCCCCCGATGCCGAACCGGTGGGCGCTTCCTGCGGCATCACCGTGCCGACCCGGCCGCTGAACATGGCCAGGGACCTGAAATCCCTGATCATTGTGGCGCCCAACACCGCGCAGCATTTCAATCATGGTGCTACCCTCAAAATTCTGCAAAACCTCGATCGACAGAAAGTCAGCCTGGGCTCCGCCAGTTCGGGGAGTTTTATCCTGGCGCGCGCAGGATTGCTGGATGGTTGTCGCTGCACCATACACTGGGAAAACATTCCGGTATTCAAGGAAATGTATCCGCTGCTCGAGGTGGCCTTCACCCTTTATGAGATAAATGAACGCCGAATGACCTGTTCCGGGGGAATTGCGGCGCTTGATATGATGCTGAAACTGATTGAAAACCAGTATGGTCGCCAGCTGGCGCAGCAGATTTCGCAGCAGTTCCAGCATGACCGCATCCGTACCGGGATCGATTCGCAGCAGATGGCCGATCGCATGGATCTGGCGATGAACGCGCCCCGGTTGATCGATGTAATCAACCTGATGGAAAATAATATCGAGGTACCCTTGTCGCTGCCGGCGATCGCCGACAAATGCAAGTTATCGTTGCGCCAGATCGAACGCCTGTTTCACAAATATCGCGGCCTTACACCGAGTCAATATTACCTGTCGCTGCGCCTGATGCACGCCAAGCAATTGCTGCTCAACACCAATAGCAGCGTTATCGACATTTCCATTGCGACCGGCTTTGAAACCCAGTCGTATTTTACCGCCTGTTATCGCAAGCATTTCGGCAGTTCGCCGCGTAACCACCGCTCACAGGTTGCGACCGAACGCAAAGCCTAGCCTGCACATTGCAGCAGCCGGTCCCGGGGCTTGAAATATCGTGTGAACGAAATGGGTAAACTAATGATTTCACAGGCGGAATTAAACATGAATGTCATCGTCGGCGCGAACCCTGCCCCGGCACTGACCTGTCAGGGTACGGCTGAAGCGGGACTGCTCCGCGCCCGGTTGGTTCGATCCATATGCTCAAGTGATGGATTCACTTCGGGTATGCTGCCCTCCGTCCCTGCTTTGAACCGCAGTACGGCATTGCGATGCGAAATGCAGGCCGGGTGAGCCAATGACTCAATCTGTCACCGTGCTTGGCGCTGGAATCGTCGGCATCAGTTGTGCGCTGGCATTGCAGCGGCGCGGTTTCCAGGTCAGGCTGCTCGACCGTCGCGGGCCGGGTGAGGAAACTTCGGCGGGTAATGCCGGGATTCTGAGTTACAGCAATATCACACCGCTCGCCAACCCTGCATTGCTGTCGCGCCTGCATCGCCTGCTATTGAATCGGGATGATGACTTCCGCTTGCACTATCCGCACCTGCTGCCGTTGTTGCCGTGGTTGTTACGGTTTGTGTCACGCTGTCGCCGCAAAACCTTTCTGCGCGACGGTGCAGCCATGAGCCTGCTCACCAGTGCATCGATCGAGTTGCATAAACAGTGGATCCTGCAGGCTCGAGCGCAGGACTTGTTGAATCAAGGTGGCATTCTCAAGCTATATCGTAGCCGCGAATCCTTTTTGTGCGATCAGCTCGAACGCGAATTGATGCGTCGAAGCGCGGTACGCCATACCCTGCTGGATGCACAACAGGCTTATGAGCTGGAGCCCGATCTGAAACGAATCTTCGTGCAGGCGGTGCTGATCGATGAGTCGCTGTCGATTCGCGATCCCGAACAGTTATGCAAGCGCTATGCACAGATGTTTATCGACACCGGCGGCGAGGTCGTCCGCGCCACAGTGCAGTCGTTGCGCGAGACATCCGCGGGTTGGGAGCTAACCACTGACCAGGCCGTGGAAGCGACGCCAGCTCTGGTCATCTGTATGGGTGCCTGGACACCCGGGCTGCTCGGTCAGCTGGGCTACGCCAATCCACTGGCCATCGAGCGCGGCTATCATACCGTTTTTGCTGCAGCCGAAGGTGTCGAGCTTACGCGCCCCATCTTCGATGTTGATGCGAGCTATGTTATGGCGCCGATGGCGGCGGGCCTGCGGGTAACCTCCGGCACCAATCTGACCCACCGCGAGACGCGGCCCGACCCACGCCAGCTCGCGCGCATAATCCCGCGGGTGCACGAGGCTTTTCCGCTTGCCGCAGAGTTGCTGCGAGAGCCATGGATGGGGCGACGTCCGACGCTGCCCGATACGCTGCCGGTTATCGGTCCTGCGCCACGCCACGAAAATCTGTGGTTCGCCTTTGGCCATTCGCACATGGGCCTGACCCTCGGACCCATAACGGGGCAGCTGATTGCCAACTTCATCTGCGGCGACGAACAGCCCTTTTCAGTAACTGCCTGTGCTCCCTCGCGACATCTATAGGCGCGCCAGTGGCCTGGTTGCAGAACTAGATGTTTGTCGAGCTAGCTGAATTTATTGAGACTTTTGACCACGCTGGTGCGCCCGACCATCTTGCGAAAATTGAGGATTTCGTTGCGCTTGAACTCGGTTGCTTCGACCAGCGCTGCCTGAAACTGATCGGATTTAAGAATCGAAACATAGCGATCGACAACATCGGCGAGCGGCGCATAGGGCAATTCGCAGGCATGGGCATACTGGTTGGTGGCCTCTTTATTCACATCGATGATCCTCGGCGAGCTGTCGACCAGGTCGAATGACATGTGCAGGCTGAACGGTGCATTGGTGATGCAGCGATGCGGTACCCCGGCACGCAGGTATAGCGCGTCGCCCGGGCGCATGGTGAGTTCCTGCATCACCGGTCCCAGTTGCTGATCGCTGAGATTCTGGATGTTGGCATAGCGGCGCTGTTGCGGGGCATACAGGTTCCAGGTTTTCTTGCCGGCGAGTTGCACCACGAGCACATCGTCGGCATCGCAATGCGCCTCGTAAGCTTCGTTGTCCTGCTGTGAGAAAAAGACTTCGGCGTTCGACAACACGCAGGGCAACGAGTCGTCGAGTCGGGCAACGAAATCGTTGATGCCGGCATCGAGCAGATCGATGCCCTCCAGCACCACGGCCGCTCCCTTGTTGATCTCGTTGTTGAGCACATCCTTGTCGATAAAATTAAGCTGCTTGTTCTGCACGGTTTTATAGAAGCAGAATTTTTCCAGCTCGACGCGCACGCCGTCCTGCTTGAGGTAAAGCCATTCCGGTTGCAGCAGCGGATTGTTCAGGTGCCGCTGCAGGTCGGCAACGGTGAAGAAGCTCGGTTTATCGATGACGCCGGCCTTGTAGGTAAACGCTTCCGGCAGGTTCTGGCGTTGCTTCAGGTAAAAATCGAACAGGGCCTGGAGCTCTTTGTGCAGCTTTTGTTTCATGATGGCATCCGCTTAATTCGCGCACTATTATCCATCATTCCGATGTCCTGACCAAGTAGCCAGGGACATGATTAGTCGAAATGGAAGCGTGCGAACTCGGGGGCGAGTGCTGGTTTGCCGAGGATGAAATCAGCCGCGCGCGCGGCGATCATCTGCGTCGGCGCATTCAGGTTGCCACTGACGATATCCGGCATCACCGAGGCGTCCACCACGCGTAGTCCATCGATGCCGTGCACCTTCATCTCGGCATCGACCACAGCCTTGTCGTCGTTGCCCATGCGGCAACTGCAACTGGGATGGAAATCGGTTGAAGCGGTGGCGCGAATCCAGTTTTCAATGTCGCTGTTTGATTTTACCTCGGGCAGAGGTTCGCGGCGCTCACCGCGCGAGGCGATGAACGCGGGCTGCGCGATCAACTCCTGCATTTTGTGAAAACCTTCGACCAACTCGCGCAGGTCGTGTTCGTCTTTCAGGTAATTGAAATGAACCGCCGGCCGGTCTACCGGGTTGGCAGAGGTGAGCTCGATATGGCCTTTGCTGGCCGGCCGCAGTTGGTCGACCTGTAGTGTAAATCCCCGCGACAGCTTTAACTGCCGGCCGACATAGGTCGCCGAGATCGGAGCAAAATGGTATTGCAGGTTGGGGTAGTCGACTTCTTCATTGCCGCGTATCAGACCGCCAGCCTCCCAGATGTTGGATGCGGCAAAACCGTCGTGCGAGCGCAGCCAGCGCAGGCCGACTTTCAATTTATTCCAGGGTCGTGTCATGTGCTGGTATGTGATTGGACGGGTGCAGCGCCAGCTACACGTAATTTTGAGGTGGTCCTGCAGGTCCTGGCCGACGCCTTGCATCTCGTGGCGAACGGTGATGCCGTGTTTGCCGAGTTCTGCAGCGGGACCAATGCCTGACAGCATCAGAACTTGTGGCGACTTGATGGCGCCGCAGGCGACGATGACTTCACGCCGCGCGCGGATGACCCGCACCTTGCCCTGGTGTTGAATGCGGACCCCGGTAGCGCGCTTGTTTTCGAGCAACACCTGTTCGACCAGCGCATGCGTCACCAGCTCCAGATTGGGTCGAGCCAGGGCCGGTTTCAAGTGGGCGACCGCGGCGCTGCAACGTCTGCCATCGCGGATGGTGCTGTCGAGGCGGGCAACGCCCTCCGGCTGAAAGCCATTCAGATCCTGCGAAAGCCCCTGCCCGGAGGATTTACCGGCCTGCAGGAATGCCTCGAACAGCGGGTTTTCAAGCTTTGCGCGCGCGACCCCGAGCGGCCCACTGCCGCCACGCCATGCATCCTCGCCGCGTTCCGCGGTTTCGCCGGCGCGAAAATAGGGCAGACAATCGGCATAGCTCCAGCCTTCAAGGCCAGGTTTTGCGTTCCAGCGATCGTAGTCGAGTGGGTGACCGCGCATGTACACCATCGCGTTAATCGACGAAGAACCACCCACCACCTTGCCACGGGGCAACTCCACCTGCCGCAGTGTCAGATCGGGCTCCTGCTCGGACTGGTAGTTCCAGTTGATACCGGGGTCTTTGTACACCGAGTGCACGCCGGCAGGGATGTGGATCATCAGCTTGTTATCCATCGGTCCGGCTTCAACCACCAGTACACTGTATTCACCACTTTCACTGAGGCGGTTGGCAAGCACACAGCCGGCCGAGCCGGCGCCGAGGATGATGTAGTCGTATTCGCTTTTCATTGCCTGAGCATCGCAATTGCGCTGCGACAGGTCAACTAGAATAGCGCTCGGCTTGGATACTGATGACGCCTGACATATGATCGCCGAGTCTGCATAGTGCTACGGTGAGCAAATGACCCCGATATTTGATTTTGACCGGGAAATTGATCGCAATGACAGCGATAGCGTCAAGTGGGAGAAATACCGCGGCCGCGATATCCTGCCGATGTGGGTCGCGGACAGTGATTTTGCCGTTGCCCCGGAAATCCAGCAAGCCCTGCAACGGCGCGCCACGCATCCGGTGTACGGCTATACGCGGGTGCGCCAACAGTTGCTCGACTTGCTGGTGGCACGTATGCAACGGCTTTACCAGTGGGATGTCGACCCCGCCTGGATCGTGATGTTGCCGAACGTCATTTCTGCGTTTTACCTGGCCTGTCGCGCCACCAGCAAGGCGGGCGATGGGGTGCTGCAGCCGCAGGTGATTTATCCCCCGTTTGCGAAGGCGCCGGGTTTTTACGACATGGTCAAGCAGCCGATACCAATGTGCGCCAGCGAGCGGCGCATGCTCATCGATTTCGACTGGCTGGAACGCAATCCTGGCCGGCGTGGCCAGCTGATCTTCTTCTGCAATCCGCAAAACCCGGGCGGTGCTCTCTACCGCCGCCACGAGCTCGAGCGGCTGGCGGATCTCGTGGAACGTCAGGATCTGATCCTGGTCTCTGATGAAGTGCACTGCGATTTGATTCTGGATGCGGATAAATCGCACATACCGGTCGCCTCGCTGAACTCGCAGGTCGAACGGCGCACTATTACCCTGATGGCGCCGAGCAAGACTTTCAACCTTGCCGGCCTGGGTTGTGCCTTTGCCATCATTGCCGATGCGAGCCTGCGTCGGCGCATGAGAGTCAACCCTTTTATCGTGTCGCATGTGAACCTGATGGGACTGGCGGCGGCGGAGGCGGCCTACGAGTTCGGTGACGAATGGAATCGACAGCAGTGTGCCTATCTCGCCGCAAATCGTGATTACCTGGTCAGGGAAATCAATACTATCCCCGGGCTGAGGCTCGATCCGATCGAAGCGACCTATCTGGCCTGGATCGATGTGTCCGCACTGGGGCTCGAGGATCCACCCGCATTTTTCGAAGCGGCCGGCGTCGGCATGTCGCCGGGTCACGAGTTTGGCGACGCGGGCCATATGCGTCTGAACTTCGGCTGTCCACGCAGCCGCGTGGTTGAGGCGGTCAGGCGCATCCGTAAGGCTGTCGAGGGCCTTGCTTAAGCGAAATTTTTCCTTGCGGCGCTTTGTCGTCGTGTCGTTATTGTCTTTCGATTGGTCGTTCTTGTCCTGCGCTACTGCCGTTGATTCCGATATTCTTTTGCCACTAAACGCTGCGCCGCCGGCTTTTCGGCCGCGTACCTACAACGCTAACTAAAGCAGGTTGATCGATGGCTATTCCCTCACATGTGAAGTACCTGATTATCGGTGCAGGCATTCATGGCCTGAGCACCGCATACCATCTCGCGCAGCAATTGAAGGCGCGCGGTCGTGGTGATGGGCGCGACATACTGGTGGTCGACAAGGGTGGCATCGCTGCGGGCGCTTCGGGCATCGCCTGTGGCGTGGTACGCAACAATTACTTCCAGCCGGCGATGCGCGAACTGATGGCGCACAGTGTCGGGGTATGGGAAACAGATCCCGAGGGTTATAGCTATCACCCGGTGGGTTATATGCAGATCAGCCCGGAGAGTATGCATGAAGATGTCGCCAGCATCGCCCGTCAGCAAAAGGACATCGGTTACGAATCTACCTTCATCGAGGGTGAGAAGGAGTCCGCGGACTACATGAAGTCTTTGTTCCACGACTGGCAGGCAAAGGGAATTACCTCGGTTTTGCATGAAAAACGGGGCGGCTATGCCAACAACACCAAGGCGATGTATGCGCTCGCTGGCAAGGCCGAGGGCGAAGGTGTGCGTATTCTCACCGGTTGCACCGTCACCGGTTTCAAGAGTGATTCCGCCGGCGGCGCGATCAAGGCGGTCGAGACCGACAAGGGCGACATCGGTTGTGACCAGGTTGTAATCGGTGCCGGTCCCTGGGCCAAAACCGTCTGGGACATGCTCGAGTTACCCAAAACGGTTTCCATCAAGGCCGCGGACGGCACCATGCACGATAACGTACCGATGTGGATTTACTGGTCGCTGCAGGAAGGCACGCTCGGTGTCGATCCGGAATTGCAAAAAACCAACGACGGCAGGTTTCCACCGGTAATTCACGTCGATAGCAATGAACCCCTCTACTCGGATTACGACGGCAGCCTGATCACCGATAAGATGTGGGGTATTTACTACAAACCCGATTTCCACTTCGGTGGCATCCAGGGTGGTGCTGCGCCTTACGCCATCCAGACCGATCCGGACGATGTCGCGGTCGATCCTTACGGTGTCGATTCTCCTGATTTCATCGTCGGCGAAGATTTTGCGCACATGTGGACGTCGGCGCTGGCGCATTGTCAGAAGCGTTTCGAGGGTCAATTTGAGTTCTACAAGAACGAACCTTCGGGTGGTATCGGTTCATTTACCCCGGATAGTTTTCCGGTATTCGACCGCTTCCGTGAAAATTGTTACCTGATTGCCGATTCCAACCACGGCTACAAGATGCTGGGTGTCGGCAAGCTGGTCGCCGAAGAGTTATGTGGCGACAAGAGCTCGCTACTGGAGCCGTTCCGCTATTCGCGCTATGCCGAGGGCAAGCTGCACCCGGTATCTCACAGCCCCTTTCCCTGGAGCTGATATTCCTGCCGCTTTGCGGCTGGAATGTCAGCCCCGGTATGTCGGGCCGCGCGCAAGCGGGGATCTTGCATCAGTGGCGTGATAGTCGTTGTGACAACAAACGGGACAGGCTCGATTCAGGTGAACCGATGTCTGGTGCGGTTAGCAAAAGCCACCAGCGATAACATCACCGGTACTTCGACCAGCACCCCGACCACGGTAGCCAGCGCCGCCCCCGAGTTGAGACCGAACAGGCCGATGGCCACGGCCACGGCGAGTTCGAAGAAATTAGAGGTACCGATCAATGCGGCCGGCGCGGCGGTATCGAAGGGGACCCGCCACAAATAGGCCCAGCCGTAGGCCAGGGCGAAAATGCCGTAACTCTGAATCATCAGCGGAATCGCGATCAGCACGATAACCATGGGTTCATCAATGATGGTTTGCGCCTGAAATCCAAACAACAGCACGACTGTCGCGAGCAGGCCCATCACTGAAAATGGCTTGAAGCGCGCGCTGAAGTCGGCGATTTCCTGGTGATCGTCACCCCGGTCCAATACCTTGCGCGTTACGTAACCAGCCGCCAGCGGTATCACTACGTAAAGCACGACCGAAAGCAACAGGGTTTCCCAGGGTACGACGATGTCGGTGACACCGAGCAGCAATGCAGCGAGCGGCGCAAACGCAAACACCATGATGATGTCGTTGATCGACACTTGCACCAGCGTATAGTTGGCGTCGCCGCGCACCAACTGACTCCACACGAACACCATCGCCGTACAGGGAGCGACACCCAGCAGGATCATGCCGGCGATGTATTCGCGTGCTGTTTCCGGTTCTATCAGGCCGGCAAAAACATGCTCGAAAAACAGGATCCCGAGCGCCGCCATGGTGAATGGTTTGATCAGCCAGTTGACGACCAGGGTGATACACAGGCCCTTGGGCTTTTTTCCAACATCCTTGAGCGAGGCAAAATCGACGTTGACCATCATCGGGTAAATCATGATCCAGATGAACACGGCCACCACCAGGTTGACCTGCGCGTATTCGAGACTCGCGATCCACTCGAAACTGGCCGGGATCCAGGCGCCGAGCATGACGCCGGCAACAATACAAAGCCCCACCCACACGGACAGGTAACGTTCAAACAATCCCATTTGTTATATTTCCCCTGTCCAGAACCTAACAGCAACTCGAGCCGGGTTTGGCTGCGGCCTGCGCGGGTTTACAGCAGGCTGAGGCGGAGTTGTCGTGTATGGCCAGATCGTTGCCGTAAACCGGGCTTTCGCCGTGCGTCAGAAAGGTTTCCCAGGCGATACCCTGGGGGTCGAAAATCCAGCTCTTTTCAGATTCGGCATAGCAGCAGGTGGTCGCACCTTCTTCGATGACCGGTGCTGCGGCGTTTTGCAGGCGTCCATAGACTTCGTCGAGTTCAACGTCATTCTCGACCTGTATACCGAGGTGATCGATACCCTTTTGCTCGCCACGAGTGGTGATTGCGAAGTTGATCCGCGGGTCGTCCAGCATCCACTTGGCGTAGTCTGTCTTGATCACGGTGGGTACGCTGGCAAATAGTGAATTGTAAAAATCGATCGACGCCTCGAGATCCTTGACCGAGACGTTAACGTGCATTCTTTTCATTGGGTTACTCCGGAAGTGTTGGCGCCGGCACAGCATCCCGACAGCAGGCTGTCGAGTACTGGTGAGCAGAGTTCGGGCTGTCCCTGGCAACAGTCTTCCATCAGGAAGGTCAGCAGGTCGCGAGTGCCGTCAAAATCAATGCTATAGATGATCGACCGGCTTTCACGACGTGAGGTGAGCAGGCCGGCGTTGCTCAAAATAGCCAGGTGCGATGACAGGGTGTTGTGTGGTATTTCCAGCCGCCGCGCGATTTCACCCGCCGCCAGACCGGCAGGGCCACTTTGCACCAACAGGCGGAATGCGTTCAGGCGCGATTCCTGGGCGAGTGCGCCGAGTGCCTTGACGGTGGTAATTATATCCATATGTCGACGATAATCGACATATGTCAGAACGTCAACTTGTTTACTGCAGATTTGCTCGACGCTCGTCGAAACAGTGATAATATTGCGCCGTTTCGATTTAACTACTTTACAGGGAGTCACTATTGTGAAAATTCAAGCTATGGGAATGCTGCTGTGCCTGGTCACATCCTCGCTATGGGCGTCGAATCCGGTCTGGCTCGAAGGTAAAACCGCCGCCCGCCACGACATTACCGTTTACCGCAGTGCGTCCTGCGGTTGCTGCAAGGGCTGGATTAATCATCTTAAAGAGCATAACTTTGCGGTAAATGACGTGACCGTCGACGACGTAAATAAATTCAAACAGCAATTCAATGTACCTACCCAGGCGGCGTCCTGTCACACCGCAGTGGTAGACGGTGTTGTCATCGAAGGGCATGTCCCCGCGCAGGATATCAAGCGATTATTGGCCGACAAAGGCGATGTAAGGTTGTTAACCGTTCCGGCCATGCCTTCCGGAACCCCGGGGATGGACACCCCGGGAGCCCCGCGCGATGCGTTTCGAGTCTATTCGATCAGTAAGGATGACCGCGTCGATGTCTTTCAGAGCTATTCCGATTATTGATCAGCAGATGGTAAGGTCAGTTACCAGGGCTAAAAAGACATGACAGATACATTCGACTACATCATCGTCGGTGCCGGTTCGGCCGGTTGCGTACTCGCCAGCCGTCTCAGCGAAGATCCAGAGACCACGGTCGCGCTGCTCGAGTTCGGTGGCAGCGACAGCAGCGTCTTTATCCAGATGCCGACAGCGCTGTCGATTCCGATGAACATGAAGAAGTACAACTGGTTCTACGAATCGGAACCGGAGCCTCATCTCGATAACCGGCGCATGCACTGCCCGCGCGGTAAGGTGCTCGGTGGATCGTCGTCGATCAATGGCATGGTCTACGTTCGTGGGCATGCGCTGGATTTCGATGAATGGGAAGCAAAGGGCGCCCGCGACTGGGGGTATCGCAATTGCCTGCCCTATTTCCACAAGGCAGATGACTGGGCATTCGGCACCGACGACTACCGCAACCAGGGCGGTCCGTTGTCGGTCAATAATGGCAACAACATGCAGAACCCGCTTTACCAGGCATTTATCGAGGCCGGAGCGCAAGCGGGCTACATGCGAACCGAGGATTACAATGGGCGCCAGCAGGAAGGATTCGGCCCGATGCACATGACGGTCAAAAACGGTGTACGCTGGTCGACCGCCAATGCTTATTTGAAGCCGGCAATGCGGCGTCCCAACCTCAAAGTTATTACCGGTGCCCTGAGTCAGCGTATCCTGCTCGAAGGACGGCGCGCCACGGGTGTCGAATTTCTGCGCAGTGGTAACAGGCAGGTTGTCAACGCCCGGCGCGAGGTCATCCTGAGCGCGGGTCCGATCGCGTCGCCACATCTGCTGCAATTGTCGGGCATCGGCCCGGGGGCGGTGTTGCAACAGGCAGGTATCGACGTGGTGCAGGATTTGCCCGGGGTCGGTGAGAACCTGCAGGATCACCTCGAGTTTTACTTCCAGTTTCGCTGCCAGCAGCCGATTACCTTGAACGCCGAGCTCAGCCCGTGGCGTAAGTTTTTGATCGGCACGCGCTGGTTGCTGACCAAAAAAGGCCTCGGCGCGACCAACCACTTTGAATCATGCGCGTTCATCCGCTCTAAAGAGGGCGTCAAATGGCCCGATATCCAGTATCACTTTCTGCCCGGGGCGATGCGCTACGACGGCAATGCCGCCTTCGACGGTCACGGTTTCCAGGTGCATGTCGGCCATAATAAGCCGAGTAGCCGTGGAACCATTCGTGCACTGACGCCGAGCGTGCAGGATAAACCCGAAATCCAGTTCAATTACCTGCAGCACGAAGACGACATCGCAGGTTTCCGCGCCTGTGTGCGTCTGACCCGTGAAATCATCAGCCAGCCGGCAATGGATGCTTATCGCGGCCCCGAAATCCAGCCCGGAGAAGCGATTCAAAGCGACGAGCAAATTGATGCCTTCGTGCGCAGCGCGGTTGAATCCGCCTACCACCCATCCTGCGCCTGCCGCATGGGTGAAGACGACATGGCGGTTGTCGATTCCGAGACACGGGTGCGCGGTATCGAGGCCTTGCGCCTGGTCGACTCGTCGATCTTCCCGACCATTCCAAACGGCAACCTCAACTCGCCGACTATCATGGTCGCCGAGCGCGCCGCCGATATCATCAAGGGCAAGGGTATGCTCGCGGCGTCCGACGCAACCGTCGGTCTCGGCAGGGACTGGGAGACCCTGCAGCGCTCCACCTCCACCTGAACTGTCGGCAACGGTTTTAATATTGCAATTATTCTTCAGGTACGGGATTTAGAGTTCATGCACAGGGGAAGGTCTGAGATCCGCAAGGTAAATACCGGGGTCGCGTTGCTGCAGCCTGCAGGGAACTCTATATTTGCTGCGCATAATCCCGCGATAGTGGAGGTCACAGATGCAGGCAATGTCGATCCAGTTCCGCGAGCTTTAAGGGATACCCGCTGGTGGAGCCGCGCCTGACCAGTGCATTCGGTTGGCTCATTATTGGCCCCATCGGTTAAAATAATACCCGATCTTCAGCCAATCCCGGGAAAAGCGGGCTAAACTTGCCCTGTCGAAGGAACAGTATGGAAAAGATGACGTCAACAACCAGGAAGCACGGTGAATAATACCAGTCCACAAAATTCAAAATACCATCTCGTGGTGCTGTTTTGCCTGGTCGTACTGGTTTCCGCCTGCGGGAATTCGAATTCAACCTGCTCCGATGCATCTCCGAAGACTGCGCGCGGGCCCTATTTACAAAATATTTCTTCCACGAGTATCGTCATAAAATGGCGCAGCGAGCAGCAAACGATTTCCAGGGTACGTTATGGATCGAGCCCAAACGCCTTGGTTGCGGTACAGGAAGATCAATCCATTGATGTTGATCACGAAGTGGGCCTCGGAAATCTCGTTCCGGATACACGCTACTACTACGCGGTGAACGACACGGCAGAAACTGTATTTTCGTTCAGGACTCCTCCTGTTGAAGGTACTGCCAGACCTTCTCGAGTCTGGATAGTTGGAGACTCGGGAACGGCTGATAAAAACGCGAAAAATGTCAGGGATGCTTTTGTTGACTTCAATGGCAGCAATGCAACCGATCTGTTGCTCATGCTCGGGGATAATGCCTACGATAGCGGCGCCGATTGTGAATATCAAAGGGCGTTTTTTGATATGTATCCAGCAACCATTGCGGCAACGCCGGTTATGCCGACCATCGGCAATCATGATGCGAGAGAGGATGGCGGTGCGCCATATTTTAATATTTTCAATTTACCGATCGATGGAAACACTGGCGGTGTTCCCAGCGGGACAGAGGCGTATTACTCGTTCAACTATGCGAATATTCATTTCGTGTCTCTCGACTCGGAAACCAGTAACCGTTCCCCCAGTGGCGCGATGTATAGCTGGCTTATGGCTGACCTGGCCGCGAATACCCAGGACTGGACAGTCGTTTATTTTCATCACCCCCCTTATTCCAAGGGAACCCATGACTCCGACCAGCCCGGTACCGCGATGGCGGATATGCGCGAGTATTACACTCCCGTATTCGAAATGTACGGCGTCGATCTGGTATTTTCTGGTCACAGCCACAATTACGAGCGATCGTTTCCCATCCTGGGGCACCGCGGGACTTCTGCTACCTTTCTGGAAAGCATGAAAACAGACACGGGTAACGGCCGTAAGGATGGCGATGGGGAGTACACGAAGCCCTATAACTCAGTTAATCAGGGCATCGTTTATACGGTTGCAGGTAGTTCGGGGAAGACGCGATCGGCGCCTTTGAATCACCCGGTTCACTACCTTTCCATGAGCAAGCTGGGTTCTGTTGTTCTGGATTTCGACGGTGATCAACTGAACGTTACTTTTGTCAGTCCAGACCCCGCTGCAATCGACTACTACTCGATAGTGAAAACGATTTAGTCGAGGCAGTCTCCAGTCCCGATCAGGCTGCTCTGATAAATTATGAAAGCCATCAAAATACTTACCTTGACGTTATTGCTGCTACCCGTTTTGCCAGCTGGACCGGCCCTTGCTCATGCATCGCTTGATGAATTAATCGAGTACACCACAGGCCTGCTCAGCGGCAAGCCCGATAATCCAGGAACACTGCTTGATCGAGCCAGACTTCAACTCAAGCAAGGCAATAATGCACTCGCATTGAGTGATATCGAGGCAGCAGAGCGCAGTTCCGACGCCGTAGATGTGGCCTATGTACGCGGCCTTTATTTCCTCGCCGAAAAACAACGGCAGCAAGCTATCGATGCGTTCGGGAAATACCTGGGTCGCTACCCGGGTTACACCCCGGCGATACTTAACAGGGCCAAAACTTACGCAACGCTCGGGAAAACTGAATTGTCCATTCGCGACTATCAATACCTTCTGAGCGTGAGCAAAGTGCATTCCCCCGACTACTATCTCGAACTCGCTCAACTGGAATCGACGCTTGAACCCTGCGGCATCCATATGGCCTTGAAGTCGCTCGACCGGGGCATGGAAAACCTGGGGCTGCTGGTGAGCCTGCAAGCGGCAGCGATCGAATTTGAGCTGGAGCGCAAGGCTTATCGAATGGCGCTGGCGAGACACGAGACCTTAAAACCCTGGCTAGGAAACACGCCGCAATGGAAAGCGCGGCAAAAGGAGCTTATAGGTAGAACCTCGCAATTTGCAGATGAGCCCGACTAAATGATGCTTTCGTTTCGAGAGCAAAAAGCCGGAAAAGATAACTTCACAAAACTAAGATCGCGATGGACTTTCGATGTCTCGATCTGTCGCCATTTTTTCAGCGCTGAATTTGGGCTCCGAATTCAATCATTATTGCGCGGCGGGGCGAAATAAAACCATCGCCTTGTCTTTACTGTCCAGCTCTTGAACAATAATTAATTCGCCCTGCCAGCCATGGTTTTTCAGGATGTCCATACGTATTATGAAAAAGGCGTTTTCCCCCGGCCTGCGGGAACTTTGCCAGTTCTCGAGGCTTCGTATTTCGGGTGTTTCAGAGCTGTAGTAATAGTAGTAGAGCAATTTGTTCGAGTTGATATAGAGTTGTGTGTCAGCGGATAGATAGGCCTCAACTTGCGCGACGAACCGGTAGGCCGATTGTGTACTTTTGCTGTCATCTATTTGCATCCGCGAAAAAGCGGCAAAGGAGCAAAGAATCGAAGCGACGAGAACCACGGCAGTCACTGTAGTACTTCGGCTTGCGGCTATTGCGGCGCTAACATAGAGAGCTCCGGAAACAACCAGCCAGGGGATTGCAGCGTATACCAGGTCCAGTTTGTTGGTGCCGCCTTCGTTTACAACGAATGTAACGAGTAGCGCAATCAGGACAACGCCAACCAAAGCAAACTGGCTCCATGCAAGGATTTTAAATAACAGGGGTTGCGGTGTGTTTGCACGCAGGGATTTACCGGCATTCAAGATGGACCACGCCATCAAGGTTGCGCATATCGGCATAACAGGCAGTAGATAATGAGGGCGCAATTTACCCGCAAAGCTAACCAGGCATACGGACACCAGAACGCAGCAGGCCAAAATCAGAATCGTGTGTTCGCGTCGTTTCCAGATGTCTTTCAAGGTTGTCGCAAACACGATTAGCCAGGGCGCCAGGCCGACGAACAGGATCACAGGGTAGTAGAAGCGAAGTGGCCGTTTCCACAGGGGTATGTGGTCCCCCTGGGCCATTTCATTTCCCCACAGCGCGAATGCATTGTCGACATGGAAACCGAGGTAGGCGAAATAAGCCAGCGGTAAGACCAGAGCCGGCAGCGCCATCCACGGGTGTAATGTTGCCAGTAGCGGGAGCCGCGGTCTCAGAAAGACCATTCCAAGGACAAATCCAAGTAAGATAAAGAGAGGAAATTGTGGTCCCTTTGCCAGAAATGAAATGCTAAACGCGCTCCAGGCGACAATCGCGGCGGCGGTTGTAGGTCGCCCCTGTTCGGCTCGACGGATAGCCAGTAGCAAGCCCAGTGTCATCAGTGCACAGAGCAGTGCATATATCATTTCCGGTCGCGCATTGCGGGTGTAAATAAAGAAAGACACACTCGTCACCAAAAACGAGGCGGCGATCAATCCGCCCTGAGGCTTGCCAGTAGCGAGGCGGCCCAGGCCATAGGTGACCAGGATCAGCAGCAACCCGGAGACCAGCGAAGGCAAGCGTGCCTCGAACTCGCTAATTCGCGACCTGCCCGAGCGGTCAAGAACCTTGTGCGCGATGATGGAAAGCCAGTAGCTTAAAGGCGGTTTTTTGAGTCTTGGTTCACCCATGAGACTCGGCACTAGAAACACACTATTCTCGAGCATCTCGGTCGCCGTCTGGGCGACGAGGATTTCGTGATAATTCAGGCGGCGCGATTCGGAATTACCCGGAAGCAGGGATATCGTCGTGACAATGAGTAGCGCAAGCAGAGCGATTCGTTGCCAGGGCAAGCTTCGCATCAGATCTGGTTACCGTTGATCACCGTGCAGGAAAGGACCCACGCAGCTCCATACGGAGTGGGTTGATCGCATGCTTTAGCCATCTTGATTGGGTTACGAAAAGGTATATCGGTGGTTGCATCGACAACCACTGCGGCTCCTCTATTATCGGCAGCCTGGAGTTGCTTAATTCGAGTTAACATTGTTGATATCAAATAAGTCCCGATAATCCCGGTAGAGCCGCGCAATTACGGTGATTGCATTCGAGAACAGCCCGATAACTTTTGGCGAGCTTGCTGGATTGTAGTGCACTACTGCGCATCTGTACTGCCGTCATCAACATCAATTCTTATGTAGTCGGCGGCACCATCGAGCACCGAATCAATCCCGGCGATCAACGGTTTGACGGTTTCTACTTTCTGCCTCGCAGTGATATAAACCGGGGCTTCCATGGCCCAGCAGAATAATCACCATTTTGGGCTATCGATCTTAAGAAATGCTGACTTTAATCGACCATAAAGCAGCAAAAATGAATTCCACTGGCGTGACGATAAGAAATGTCATGGCAAAAAGCATTATCCACAAGGAGCGTTAAAATTTTTCTAGTCCGGTGGTGGCGGCGAGGCTGGCTAGCCGATAACCGACAGCAGCACGCCGGCGGCGACGGCCGAGCCGATGACGCCGGCGACATTCGGACCCATCGCGTGCATCAACAGGAAATTCTGCGGGTTCGCCTGCAGGCCAATCTTGTTGGCAACGCGCGCCGCCATCGGTACCGCGGAGACGCCGGCGGCGCCGATCAGCGGGTTGACCGCCTTGCCGGTGACGCGGTACATCACCTTGCCCATTAACACACCGGCGGCGGTGCCGATGGAAAACGCGACCATGCCGAGCAGCAGTATGCCCAGGGTTTCGGCGCTGAGGAACTTGTCGGCGGCGAGCTTGGAGCCGACCGAAAGGCCAAGGAAAATCGTTACGATATTGATCAACTCGTTCTGCGCGGTGTTGCTGAGGCGTTCCACCACACCGCATTCGCGCATCAAATTACCGAAGCAGAGCATGCCGATCAGCGGGGTTGCCGATGGCAGTAACAGGATAGCAACCAGCAACAGGATTAGCGGGAACAGGATTTTCTCCAGTTTGGAGACCCGCCGTAACTGTGTCATCTTGGTCTGGCGTTCTTCTGCGCTGGTCAGCGCCATCATGATCGGCGGCTGAATGATTGGTACCAGGGCCATGTAGGAATAGGCCGCCACGGCGATCGCGCCGAGTAAATCCGGTGCGAGTCGCGAGGCCACGTAAATCGCGGTCGGGCCGTCTGCGCCGCCGATAATGGCAATTGCGGCAGCGTCTGCCATGCTGAACTCCATGCCGGGAACCAGGTTCATTGCTATCGCGCCGAACAGCGTGAAGAAGATACCGAACTGCGCCGCGGCGCCCAGAATCATCAGGCTGGGTCGTGCCAACAGCGGTCCGAAATCGGTCATCGCACCGACGCCCATAAAAATCAGCAGGGGGAATACACCGGTTTCGATGCCCGCATGGTAGAGGATCCCAAGCAGGCCGTCGGGACCGGAAATCTCGGCAACCGGGATGTTGGCCAGGATGCCGCCGAAACCGATCGGAATCAGCAGCAGCGGCTCAAAACCCTTGTTGATGGCGAGATAAATCAGCAGGCCGCCAACGCCGATCATGACGATCTGCCCAGGCGTGAAATTGTAAATTCCGGTAGATGCCCAGAGCTGCAACAGACCCTGTTCCATCTGCGTTAGCCTATTGTCATCAGGGATTGATCCGACTGGATGGAATCACCTTTCTTGATGGCTATCGATTGAATCGTGCCGCTGGCGTTGGCGCGTATCTCGGTTTCCATTTTCATCGCTTCGAGAATGATTATCGGATCGCCATCCGTGACCTTCTGGCCGACTGTCACCAGCACCTCGACCACAATGCCGGAGAGCGGTGCCTTGACTTCGGTGCCGCCGGCCGCGGGCGCGGCTGCCGCGGTCGGAGTCGCGGTTGGCGTGATCGCTGGCGTGATCGCTGGCGTGACCTGGCTGATATCGGCGTTGCCGGGGCCGACCACGACATCGTATTCGGTGCCGTTGACGCTGACACGGTAACTCTCGACCTGTCCCGGTTCAGCCTGTTGCGGCTCAGGCGCGGCTGCTGGAGCCGGGCTCTCTGGCGGCTCGGAACCGGGTGCGGGCTCGAAAGCGGCGGGATTGCCGCGATTCTTCAGAAACTTGGTGCCTACCTGCGGAAACAGCGCATAAATCAGCACATCGTCGATTTCATCGTCGACCAGCTTGATGTCTTCTTCCCGGGCAATTGCGGTTAACTCGGCAGTCAGCTTGTCCATTTCAGGCTTGATCAGGTCGGCGGGCCGGCAGGTGATCGGTGCGTCGCCGGCGAGTACCCGCGCCTGCAGTTCGGCATTGACGGGGGCAGCAGTCGCGCCGTATTCACCGCGCAATACGCCGGCGGTTTCCTTGCTGATGGACTTGTAGCGTTCACCGCTGAGCACATTGATCACCGCTTGTGAGCCGACGATTTGCGAGGTCGGGGTGACCAGCGGGACGTAACCCAGATCCTTGCGCACCGATGGAATTTCCTTGAGCACGGCGTCGAGCTTGTCGGTGGCATTTTGGTCGCGGAGTTGATTTTCGAGGTTGGAAAGCATGCCTCCGGGCACCTGTGCGGTGAGGATCCGCGGGTCGACGCCCAGCAGCGCGCCCTCGAACTTCGCATACTTTTTGCGCACATCACGGAAATAAAGTGAAATCTCTTCGAGCAACATGAGATCGAGTCCGGTTGCGCGTTCGCTTTCCTCCATGATCGCGACAAAGGTTTCGGTTGGCGAGTGGCAGTAGGTCTGGCTCATCGACGAGATCGAGGTATCGATCATATCGACGCCGGCATCGATCGCTTTCATCAGCGTTGCGGTGGAAAGACCGGTGGTCGCGTGGCAGTGGATGGTGAGTGGGACCGCACAGCTCTCCTTGATGCGGCTGACCATTTCCTCGGCGGTATAGGGTTTGAGCAGGCCGGCCATGTCCTTGATGCAGATCGAGTGGCAGCCCATGTCTTCGAGCTGCCTGGCCATATCGACCCACAGATCGACGTTGTGCACCGGGCTCAATGTATAAGACAGTGCCCCCTGGGCATGCTTGTCGACCGCGATCGTCGCCTTGATCGCTGTTTCGAGATTGCGCATGTCGTTCATGGCGTCAAAGATGCGGAATACGTCCATGCCGTTGACGGCACAGCGTTCGACGAATTTTTCGATGACATCGTCGGCGTAGTGGCGGTAACCAAGCGCATTCTGACCACGCAACAGCATTTGCATGGGCGTATTTGGCATGGCTTTCTTCAGCTGGCGCAGGCGCTCCCAGGGGTCTTCCCCCAGGTAGCGGATACAGGAGTCGAAGGTTGCCCCGCCCCAGGTTTCCAGCGACCAGAAGCCAACCTGGTCGAGCTTCGCTGCAATCGGCAGCATGTCTTCGATACGCACGCGCGTTGCTAGCAGTGACTGCGACGCGTCGCGCAGCACCAGGTCGGTAATTAACAACGGTTTG
>JAJDOF010000048.1 GCA_022340305.1 Gammaproteobacteria bacterium | reverse complement strand
CAGGTAGATCGTGTGACCGAAGCGGGTCAGCAAATTGCTGCCCTGTTCGCTGTCGCGACCCGGGGCGAAGCTGTCGAAGCGAAAGCGGTCGATCAGCAAATGCGAGATCTCGCCCCTGGCCGCTTTTTTGCCAATGTAGCGATCGAGTTTTTTATCGACGATCGGAATCTCGTCCCCGGCAAGGGTGCCGGCGTATATCGCAGCGTCACCCAGGGCGTCGTAATCGAGCAGATATTTGCGCCAGATGTCGGGGCTGATCAGGGCGAAGTCCTGCCAGTTCAAACCGAGTTTCTCGATGTGCTTTTGCTGCAGCGGTCGCATCGTGCTCTTGCCCGAGGCGGAGGCGCCCTTGACATTGATCACCACCGGCTCGGCCTGCGCCGGCAGCAGCCGGTAACCTTCCGCGGTTACTGCCCGGCGTATCGGTGCGGTGATCATTTCACCGATTAGCTCGCTGCCGTGCTGATTACACACCAGGCCCGTTACCAGCGAGGTCAACAGATCCTTGTCGCCGATGATACGGCCATGTTTGATGATCAATGCATTGGCGATGACGCCTAGTGCGGAGTAAACAGCGCTGGACAGGCCATCTCCAGCGCTCGTTGCCTGCTGCTTCCAGCCCGCAAGGATGCGTTGATGACGTTGCTCCAGGCTCTCGCCCGGGGTGGATTTCGCCCTGGCGGGTTTCGCCCCAAATAATCTGGCCAGGCTGAATCCGCCACCGCCGGATTGGGGTTTGGCGGGCGCTGCGAATAGTTCCGCTTCGAGCTGAGCCGAGACCATGGTGTTGGACTCGACGCGCAGGCGCTCGAAGCGATCGACGATCTGTGCTAATTCGGGTTCGATATAGTGGCTCAGAATTCGCGTGACGACGCCGCGAAAATTGACCCCGAGATCTTCGTACTTCGATCCATCGGAGACGAAGATATCGGCAGAGACACGGATCAGTAATTCGTGCACCACCAGGCGCTGCGGGCGAAAGCAAATCAGTTGCTGGATCGGCAACCCGGTAAAGCCGCCCAGTTCGTTGGCGGTTTCAATGGAGGTAAAGACGTTCTCTGGCCGAAACATGCTCGCCAGCGGCAGGTATTGCAGCGGCAGGGTTGAGCGTATTTCAGGGTTCCAGGCGTCGACCTTGTTATCGTCGATGGGATGTCCCGTCATCAAAGCAAGCCTTGTTTATTCCGCCATAGTATACCTGCCTATTAAAATCGGCCGTTACCCTTTACGCAGAACAGACATTATCCGCTTCACCGATGATCTCGGGACTGTTTCCGGATTATGCGAGTCGAATTACGACTATTCCAAGGCGCTGCTCTGTTTCAACCCTGCGATGTGCCTCGGCCGCCAGTTCCGGGGCGAAGATTCCATCGACGACTGGCTCGAGCTTCCCTGCCTCAATCATGTCTTTCAGAGCCTGCAACTCATCCTCGGTTTCGCCGGCAAAGGCAAAAATGGCGGTCTTATCTGAAAACCGGGTGGTGACGACGGCTCTGAGCATGTCGGCGAGGCGTGGGTTTCCCATCAGGTAGCGACCACCGGGATTGAGCGATTTCACGCTGGCAGAATACGAACTCCCCGCGACCATGTTAAATATGACATCATAAGTCTGTCCGCTTTTGCTGAAGTCTTCGCGTTTGTAGTCGATGCAATGGTCGGCCCCGATCCGGCGTAGCATTTCCAGCTTGATACTGCTGTCAACGACGGTCACCTCGGCCCCCATCGTTTTGGCTATCTGCACCGCGAAAGTGCCAATGCTGCCACCTGCACCGTTTATTAAAACTTTCTCGCCGTTGTGGATACTCGCCCTGCGCATGAAATGCAGCGCATTCAGCCCGCCGAGCGGCACCGCCGCGGCCTCCTCGAAGCTCAGGTTATGTGGTTTCGGCACAATGGTATAACTGGCGGGTAAGCACAGGTATTCCGCGTAGGCTCCAAAGCGCAGCCGGGTCGTTCCGAAAACCGCGTCGCCGGGCTTGAATTTCACAACGTCCTTACCAACGGCGTCCACTTCCCCGGCAAAATAGCCGCCCAGTACCGGATTCCTCGGTCGGGTAATACCGAGCGCAGCGCGCAGTGGAAGCCAGAACCATTTCACCGCGAATTTAAAACTGCGCATTTCGCAATCTCCCTTGGTTGCTTCGACCGCATGGACTCTGATACGAATCTCGTCATCAGCGGGGACTGGTTGCGCTATTTCCTCAAGGTGCAGAACGTCCGCTGCGCCATATTTTGTATAGACAATTGCCTTCATAACTATTATTCGATTCCTCCAGGGCGGCAATTTTACTGAAATTGACCGGTCCTTACCGGGAAGTTTTTAACATCTGGTGCACCGGCTTAATTCGGCTTGAGCGCTGAAACGGCGCCCGGCGGCGCTTGCGGCGCTACCTCCTGGCGCGCGCGGGTTTCGGCGCAGCTGCGACGGGCAGTCTTCATGCGGCAGGTGCGGTCCACTCAATCAGGAGACTCCCATCACGGTAATCAGGATTGCGAAGGCGAGATACCCGTTCCAGCACAAAGTCAGCGGGTGATGAAAAGATATACAGTGCGCGGAATTTGCAGGTAGAATTATTTAGTATTCGCTGACATTAGTACCTGCTGCACTCAATGATAAAAAACGATCCACCGGTTCTGGTTCTGAGGGCGTATAGAATCGGCAAATTTTTATTTACCGCTTTCCTGGCGCAGCTTGCACTCAATGAGGCGCTGCTGGCAGACCCTGTATATCACCCCAGTGGTCCGCGGTTAACCTTTGGCGGGATGACCCACCGCGAGCTTTCGGTATCGGACATGGGTAATCCGGCTCATGCGGCGATTGATCCACTAGCGGGTAGCGGCGGGGGACGCTATGCCCTGGGCTTGTCCATTGGCTTTGGCGTCGAATACGATGCCAATGACAAGCTGTGGGAAAGGCTCGATGATGCAGCTGGCGACGATGCGCTCGCACCCGGTGGAGGCAATGGAGGTGGTGGAGACGATGGAGGTGGTGAGTCCGGCCCCACTATCCCGGATATTACCGACCCTGATCTCATCGCGCTGATCGAGGATATAGAGCAGGAGGTGACGCCCCTGGCAGAGGCCATCGCAGTATCGGTCACCGATTTAAATGCCAAGGCATTTACCTCTGCCGACATTCCAGTATTGATCAGCAGCGATACCCTGGGCGGTTCCTGGACATTCAACGCCAATACTTCGATTACGACCAACATCAAGGGTCTGAACGAACCGATTGAATTTGACAGTGCAGTCGCCTTGCAGGAAATAGAAAGTGCTTACCGACTGTCCAACCTGAGAACAGGTTCGGCCACCGAGTCGGAAACCTTCGATTTATCGGGCGGTCTGGCGATAACCGTCAATCCGGATGGTTCAACCGAGTTCAGCTTTTCCAACAATAGCGGCACCATCACCCGGGCTGCGCACATCACGGAGTTAGGCCTCGGCTACAGTCGCAAAATATGGAAGCGAGAGGACAATGCTCTTTATGTCGGAATAAAACCGAAATTTCTTCGCGTGGGGTTGTCCGACGATTATATTTTTCTCGATAACATCGAGGACGCCGAATCCATTTTCAAGGCTCTGGACAAGGAAAGTTTCGATTACACCGAAAAACTGGCAGTTGACATTGGTGCGATCTGGACAGGTAAGCAATATCAGCTCGGCGTTACGCTTACCAATATCAATGAACCCGATTTCCAGTATCCCGGCTTCGATGTAAAGGATATCGATAATCCTGAAATCGTCGATCTCATCCTTCAGAACCGTACCTATACCATGGAACGACAGTTGAAGCTGGAGGGTGGGTATATCAGTGAGAGTGGTGCATGGGGCATCAATGCCGGTATCGATTTGAATGCCGTTCCCGACCCCATGTTCGATGACTACCAATGGTTATCCCTCGGTGCGGGCTTCGCCTCGGACAACTGGTGGTTGCCGGGTGCCCGCATCGGCGTTCGAAAAAATCTGGCCGGCTCTGAGTTCACCTACCTCACTGCCGGCGTCACGGTATTCAGTATTATCAATCTGGATCTGGCCACCACCACCAAAACCATTAGCGTAGATGGCGACGATATCCCACAGGGACTAATCGTAAACCTGGGATTCCAATACCGTTTCTAGATTTTCGATGCGTATTCCGGAGTATGGGAAATATTAAAACCCCAGGTCCCTTGTGGTCTTGAGGGCCCTCTCAGTTTTTTTTCTTGATCGGAAGCCACTTTCTATGCATCTTCAGGGGCGTCTTCCCGGTACAGGGGAACTCCCTCGGGGAGAATTTCCCAGCTGGCTTTGGATGCAACATAAATGTGCCTGCTTAGTTCGATTCCCGGGTCGCCGTTGACGCAGCCCAGGGTGACACCATGAATAGTGCTATTAACAATGCCACAGAGTGTTGAGCCACATCGGCTGCAAAACTGCCAGCCGACACCCTGCTTGTTGGCATGGGTGGTGAGCAGGCCCTCGCCGCGTAGCCAGCTGAATTCCCCGGGCTTCACCAGCGCGTAAGCGGATGCCTGAGAGCTGAATGCCTTGCGACAACGGGAGCAGTGGCAAGACCTGGCGTCATGCAGTTCGCCATCCACTTGATAGGCAACTTTTCCGCAAAAACATTCCCCGCTTATTGTCATGTCATTGTCCGTGGGTCACTGCCCGCTGCGCGCCTGCAGGCGCTGGCAAGGCGTGGTAATGTGGGTAGCTAGTCATCTTTATAGACAGGGGTACGGCCATCTTGCGCATAGCCGACAACCCCGGGTTGCCACCAGAGTATGGGATTATTTATGAATGATTCCCTGTCATTCAGACGATCGAGCAGGTACTGAATTTTGGGAAACTGCGCCAGTTTGAGATCAATGCCAATGGGCCGATTCATGATGTAACCCAGGTGGCATCCCAGGGCGATGTCCTGGACTGAAAGCAAACCAGCCTGGAAACCGGCCCCTGGCTCTGCGAGCTGGTTTTCCAGCCAACCGAGCAAATAGGGGAATTGTTGCGCGCAAACCGCCAGGTAATCTGAATCGTCGATCGAGGTTCCGCCCCATTTCATCTGGCCTATCGTGGTAGCCGAGGTACCAAGCGTATGGATGCTTGCAGCGACAAGTCGGTCATGCCATGCAAAATCGTTGCGAGCTAGTGACTTTGCCAGTGGAGGGTCAGCTTGCCGTGGTGCCGCGTAATTAGCCAGCAGGTACTCGACGATGAGGCCGCTCTCCCAAAGATGTGCATCACCATCCCAAAAGGTCGGCACCTGAAGTGTCGGCGTTGATGCGGCGCGCGTGGCGGCACTGGGCGTGGTAATTTCCTCGCGGCGCTCATAGTCGAGGCATAGTTCGTCGAGGACGATGCGTACTATGCGTGAAAATGGAGAACC
This sequence comes from Gammaproteobacteria bacterium, assembly GCA_022340305.1. GTDB lineage: Bacteria > Pseudomonadota > Gammaproteobacteria. The sequence goes on along the minus strand of JAJDOF010000048.1, from coordinate 11,611 downwards.
GGTGGTGAATAGTAGTGCTCTGTTGGCCAAGATGTATCTCCCGAACTGAATTACGATGAGGTCTGGCAAGCGCTGCCGCCAGTCGCGTCCGCCGAGAAAACCCTGCGCGGTCGCATGCCTTGCTAGCGACTGAGTTCGGCAAGGGCGGTCATCGCTTTCTCTGCCTGGTCCTGCTGCACAAATATATGATCGTGATAATAGCCGGCAATCACGTTTGCGCTGATTCCGTGGTCGCCAAGTTTACCCGAGAATGCCGCTGTCAAGCCAACCGCATCCAGGCTGGAGTGAACCCTTAGCGTGATACAGCTGAAAACCGACTCATAGCCAATGCTGTGCTCGTCTGCTTTTGCTTTTGTGATGACCAGGGTCAGGCCTTCGCTTTCCGTGATAGCGGCTATGGGTTGTAGCTCTGAATGGACCCCGTAACGAGCCTTCTCGAAACAGCAAAATACAAATTCGCCGGTCATCAGCTCTGGAGACATCCCAGCCAGCAGTTTGTGCAGGTTTTTCTCGCCACTCATAAACTATCTTTCTCGCCAGGTTTCGCGCCACAGCTTGGCCACTTTTGACTGCAACTGTGGTCATGAGAAAAACCTGACATAGATGTGCTCATCCATAAATTCATCGTTCTTCAATACCGTCTTGCGGTGAATCGCTTCCAGAGTATAGCCGCATTTTTCCAGGACTCTCATCGATGCCCTGTTTGGACTGAACACCGGCGCATAGAGTTTCAGGATATTGTTTTCGGCGCCGGCAAGGGCGGTCATTTTCGAGACGGCCTCGGTTGCTATACCCTTTCCCCAGTGTTCCTCGGCAATCCAGTAGCCGATTTCGGCTACGTGCTGATACTCGAAGCGCCTGAAACGAACGCCGACGACACCAATGCATTCAGCGGCCAGGTCAACTGCCTGATACAGGCCCGCTTGCCTGCTACCGGTTTCCACCCACCACTCGGCATCTCCCCGGGTAAAGGGGTATGGCATCCGGGACGACATGTAGCGGGAAACATTGTAATTGTTTGCGTACTTCGTGATCGAGTTGATGTCGTTGTGCGAAAATTCTCTCAGATCAATCATGCTATCGCCCATGCTGCGCGCTTAAGCGGTCCTGCTGCGCGGGGTCGGCTCCAGCGTATTGTCCCTTGCCACCTGGATTGGCGGCTGGCGGTAACCTGGACTCTTTTATAATGTTGCCGGAGCCATTTGGCAAACTCTAAATTGCATCCTCTAGTTACACCTTGTGCCGCATCTTCCCGGTTTGGCTCCAGGTCAACCGAGGCAACCGACTAACGGTAGCACCAGTACTTGAACCCCTGGCGATCGAGAAACTTTTCAGCATCCTTGCCCTGCAGCATGGCGAGAGTGGAGAGGATACCGGCCTCGGTGCAGGTGGGTGCGGCGATCGTTACCGATAGTGGGGAGTTGGGGTTGGGCCAGCCGGTGCGCGGGTTGAGAATATGCCCGTAGCGCTTGCCACCTTGTCGGATAAATTTGAAGACATCGCCACTGGTGGCAAGCGCCCCCAGCTTAAGCTGGATTACGGCGCTGGCGTCACCCGGGCGATGCGGATTTTCAATCCCGGTCATCCACGCCGAGCCATCGGCAAGGGGGCCGCTGGCCGTGCAGTCGCCACCGAAGTTGACCATGAAGCTGACCCCGGTCGCCTGCTTTAACAGCTGGTGTACCGAATCCACCGCGTATTCCTTGCCAATGCCGCCGAAATCGATCTCCATTCCTTCGGGTATTTCGAGTTCAGGCGCTTGCCAGCGAATTTTGTCCCAACCGATAAGTGGTAACAGTTTGTCTATATCGCGTTGTCGCGGGATGCGCGCACCGGAAGTAAATTGCCATGCGCGGCGCAGGATGCCGGAGGTGATATCGAAATAGCCGTCGCTAAGCTGGTAGCAATGTTGTGCGAAGTCGAGCAGGCGCGCGGTCTCTGCGTCGACCGGCAGGGGTTCGCCGGTGCCGTTGTTCATGCGGTGCACAATGTTGTCGTCACGGTAGCGGCTGAATTTTTGCTCGATGCGCATCGCCTCCTGTTGTGCCAACGCGCACAATTCGCCCGCCAGCGCCGCCGATTCGCACTCCACCAGCACTTCGCAGGGACTTGCCATGCAGCGGAACTGCCCGACCCAGAGTGATCCGCGGCGCGTTACTGATAGTGAATCGCTCACCCGATTTGACCCAGGCGTTTATCTGTCATGTAACAATTCCTCGCTCGCCGGAGCTGGCAAAGGCAGGAGGCCGTTTGCCAGCTCGCCGATTTGGCCCATGTTACCGCCGTGGGCGGCAACAGGCCAAACCTAGAATACGAACGAGTAGCTGAACTGGGCGATGGTCGCGGTGACGTCCGGGTAAAGATCCTGGTTACGCAATTGCCCGATCGCCTCCGATGGGGAGCCTTCCCCGGTTTGCGTGTATTGTTCGAGCCTGAATGACCAGGAATGCTGCTGATCATACTCACGACCGAATTTGACGCCCACCGTGGTAGCTTCCAATTCACCGAGGCGGTAGTCGGCGCTGACATCGTTCGGTAACGACTCGCCATCCACCAGGAAGTAGCTATAAAAATCCGCAGCGCTCTGGTCGTAAAGGCGCAGATGCGGCTGCAGGAAATAGCCTTCGGCAAACTTGAAGCGGTAGGCGAAGTCGAAAGTATTCGAGTCGATTCCCCAGTCATCGGTCATGTAGCGATAAGACGCGGTAAACACGTCATCGTTGCCCAGGGTCTTCTTGTACTTGCCGTACAGGCTCTGGCGAGAACGGCTGTCGGGACGGTTTTCGAACAGCTGGTCGATCGGCTCACCGCTGGTGCTGTCGACCACGCTTAGCAGCTTGTAAGGGTCAGTCATGTAGCCGCTGGCTTGGCTTAGCGACAGGTTGACCTGGAACAGACTGCTGCGGTCGATCACCTGGGTTACGCCAAAAAGCAGATCGACGATGTTGCGTGAATCGGTTTTTGAGCCCTTGTTCTGGTCTGCCATGCTGGTGAGTGGGTCAGGCACACTGCCCACCGGCTTGATCGTATCGACTTCGATGTTCGCGCCGTAGGAATAGGTGGTGTTTTTCTGATTGGCGTCATGTTGCCACAGGGCATTTGCACTGATCGAGGTGAAATCGTATTCCCGGGAAACATTGAAGCCATAGGTGCGCCGGTTGTTACGATCCGTCGGCTTTTCCCAGTTCATGCTGAAGGCAACCCGGGTATCGTGGAACGTGTCGTCCAGCGGCGTTTCATTGGGGGCAACCTGGTAAGTCCCCTTTCCGGAAGGGCGCGTAAAAGTCTGCACCTGGGTGGATGGCACTGCGCCCGTGGCAGAGGCGCCGGTCAGGCTGTCGACGACCAGCTTAAAGGAAACGCTTTCGTCGTCACCGAGATCTTTCCTGGCGCTGATGACCGGTTCTATCGCCTGTACCCGGTCGTTGTCTTCGGCGTAGTACAGGATGGCACTGTCAACATCCCAATCGCCGTCAGCCGCCTGCAGCGTGCTGCCCAGCAGGGAACAGGTAGCCGCCGAAAGCAGGCCGACTATGTTCTTCTGTTTCAGTTGCATCCGCAACCTCCACCGGCGAAGCCCTGGCCGCCACTGGAGGCTTCCTTGCTGAAGTAAATATGCTCATCAAAGGCGAGATCCAGAGCGTCGGCCTCCATCAACATATCGTCGCGCGCCAGTATGTCGCGTTCCCAGGGTTTGACGCCGAGCGACGAGCATCCACTCGCGGTCACAAGCAGGCAGATAATCAGTAATTGATAACGGGTTTTCATAACAGTTCCTCGATTTCTTGTTCGTATTCGCCGATCTTGCTGCCGTAGAAGCCGATGTGCTTGCGCACTATCTTGCCACTGGCGTCGATGAGGTAAGAGGTGGGCATGGCTTCGAGCTGGAATTTCTCGGCGATGCCGCCGCTGGCATCGTGATATACGTCGAAGCGCCCCGGGACTTTGTCGAGAAAACGCTGCATTTCGCTCGCTTCGCTATCCAGGTTGATGGTGATCACGGTAAATTTATCCGCGGGGTACTTATCGAGCAACCCGTTCATCCATGGAAACGATTCGCGGCAGGGTTTGCACCAGGATGCCCAGAAATCGAGGTAAACGACCTTGCCCTTATGGCTTGCCAGGTCAAGCTCACCGATATTGTATATCTCGGCCTTGAGCGGGGTGATAAACAGCAACAGTAACAGTAAGTAGTTTCTCATAAATACTCTCTCGGGGTGATTCCCATCGACGAACTCGTCCATTAGACCAGGGTGATAAAGATAGGGCTTGACGCGTTAACAAAATGTTAATAGTAGTCTGAAATTAGAGAATATTTATTGGCTAAATCGGACCTGCGCAACAATGCCTCCCTGCGGGTTCGCCTCCAGGCGCAGCGACCAGCCCAGGTAATCACAGATCAGCTTGGAGATGTACAGGCCGACCCCGTATCCCTGGCTATTCTGGCCGCGGTAAGCGAAGTCGAAAATGTGCTGCAGATCCTCGCTGTCGATACCGAACCCGTTATCGCTAATCGACAAATTCGAATCTGCCATATCGATACGGATCGAACTGTTTTCCCCGTGCTTGACTCCGTTGCGGATCAGGTTGATCAATACCACGGTGAGTAGTGTCTTGTCGGCACGGACACAGTCTGTTTTGTCCAGACTGTTGTCGATGTCGATGTGCTTGGCCCTGATCTCGGGTTGCAGACTATTGATGATTTCGACGACCAGCGGGCGCAGCGCAATGGGTTCGAATGTGTTTTCAACTGGCTGGTCGCGCGTGACCGCAAGCAGTGCGTGAATCATGTTCGCCATGTTGGCCGAGGCGCGCTGTATCTTGTCGAGATGTTCGTCGATAGCCGGGTCGTCGTGACGGCTCGCGATCAGGTCGGCCGAGGTACGAATGATGGTCAAAGGCGAGCGTAGTTCGTGGCTTGCCATCGCCGCGAAGGCCATCTGCTTTTCGACGTAACTGTCCATTTTCTCGGTATAGGAATCGAAGGCCTGGGCGATGCGGCCGACCTCGTCGTCTGCGAATTGATCGCCGAGTCGAACGCCACGCTGGTCAGGATTGATGCTGGACAGCTTTTCGCTCAATTGCGCGATTGGTCGGGACAGCTTGCGGCTTAGAATGAACGCGATGAAAAAAAGCACCACGATCAGTATGATCCAGGCGCCCAGAAAAATTTTGTGCAGCAACCCCTCCGAGTGTTCGATTTCGGTGATGTCGGTAACGATATAGACCCGATCATCGCCAATCGAGGCAATCTGAACGTGGAAATTTTTGCCGTCGAGCTTGATATCGTGATAGATACCTTCGGGGAGGTCGACCAGGTGTTGCGGAACGGGTTGCGTGGGGTCGCGGCTGTTCAGGTAAATGCTCAGGTTGGCGGAACGGGGCAGTTGTGCCTTCGGATCCCCGGCCAGCAGGGATTTGATGTTCTGCAATTCGAATTCGGCCTGCTTGGCGAGCAGATCGTCTTCGAGAATCTGGTTGGCATAGTAAACCACGATTGACAACAACGATAAAAAGAGCACGGATGCCAACAGGATGCTGGTCATGATTTTGCGAAACAACGGCGAACCGCCAGGCAACGATGTCACTGGCGCTCGGCACCGACGCGGTAGCCGACACCGTGCACGGTGTGGATCAGCTTGGTGTCGAATGGCTTGTCGATTTTCTGGCGCAGGCTGTGGATGTGCACACGCAGCGGATCACCCTCGGGTGGATCGTCGGACCAGATGTGATCGATCAGCTCCTGGCGCGAAATGACTCGATTTACGTTTTGCATCAGGTACTCGAGAATGTGAAAGGCACGCGGCTTGAGGGTTATGTTCTGGTTCGCGCGCATGACCTGCATGGTATCACGGTTCAGTTCCAGGTCTTCGATACAAACAGTGCTGGAGCGGTTCTTGTCCTTGCCGCGCCGGGTGATCGCCAGCACGCGCGCCTCGAGTTCACGCAATGAGAATGGTTTGACCAGGTAGTCATCGCTGCCCGCTTCGAAGCCGGTGATCCTGTCTTCCAGGGTGTCGCGCGCGGTCAACATCAGGATGGGTGTATCGTGACGGGATTGCTCGCGAAACTCGCGGCAAAGGCTGATGCCGTCCTTGCCCGGCAACATCAGGTCGAGAATAATCAGGTCGAATCGCTGGCCCATGGCCAGAGCCAGACCCTGGGTACCGCTGTACGCAAAGTCGAGCTGGTGGCCCTTGTCCTCGAAATATTGCCCTATGTTTGAGGCGATATCGGCGTCGTCTTCGATGACCAGAATTTTCATATCCCGACAGGCTAAGCGGATGGATGTGAACAGGATGTTAACACGACGTAGATGCGGCGTCGGGACAAGGGTTTTGCGCTGCCAGTCGCAGCCTGTCCCCCCGAATTAATCCGGGGCATCGGGTATACTTCGGTGAACTCGTTTCCCGGTAATTGGTCATAAGACCAGAACCCGAGGCGCAATTGATGAAAAAACTACTGGTCACCCTGCTATTCGCCATTTTGATGGTGAATACCGCGCAAAGCCTGGCCGCTACGGCCGTGCTTGCCGGTGGATGTTTCTGGTGCATGGAAGCCGATTTCGAAAAACTCGATGGCGTCAGCAACGTGGTATCCGGATTCACCGGGGGATCGCATCCCGACCCGACATATAACGGCGCGCACGATGGGCATTATGAGGCGGTCGAGATCACCTATGACCCGTCAGTGGTCGACTACCAGGGCATTCTCGATCATTTCTGGGTGAATCACGACCCCTTCGATGCGCGCGGGCAATTCTGTGACAAGGGACACAGCTACCTGGCTGCGATCTTTGTCGACAATGATACGGAACGTGCGTTGGCGGAAAAGTCGAAGCAGAAAGTCATCGACATGTTTCCCGGGCAAAAAGTGGTGACGCCGATTCTGCCGCGGACAACTTTTTTCCCAATCAAGGGTAATGAGAAAGGCCATCAGGACTATTACAAGAAGAACCCGTTGCGTTACAAGTATTACCGTTTCGGTTGTGGCCGCGACGGGCGTCTCAAAGACATCTGGGGCGACAAGGCTACCCACAGTTAGATACCACCGTCCCGTCAGTTTCGTAATCCCCACCGCTAACGTCACCCCCCTCGATACGTCGGAACGCCGCTTACGCGGGAATGACTTTGCGGTAGGGCCGCGGGAATGACTTTGCAGCAGGGCGCGCGGGAATGACCGTGGGATGGGTGCGGGAATGACTATGGAGTAGGGCTTGCGCGGAAATGTCTCGAAGGTAAGATACGGGTTTCCCTGCAGATCAGGAACTTCGCCATGGGTTGTCAATATTTCGATCCCTGCGATCACGGTGCCGATACCTTCACCATCGCGATCCCGAAAGTCACCTTCGGGCGCGGTTGCCTGGCCGAGGCCGGCGCGCGCGCGCTAGGTCTCGGTATGAATCGGGTCGCACTGTTTACCGATGCAGCGCTGCACCAGGGTCCATATTTCGCGACCGTAATGGAATCTTTGTGTGCTGCCGGTCTCGATGTCGCCGTGTTCGATGAAATCACCATCGAGGCTGACGATGCCAGCGTGGAGCGCGGTGCAGCGTTTATCGCCGAGGGGAATTTCGACGGGGTTGTCTCGCTCGGTGGTGGCTCGGTAATGGATGTTGCCAAGGCCTCGATGCTTTACGGTCTGCACCCGGTCCCGGATTTTCTCGATTATTTCGCTCCGCCCCTGGGGGCCGGCAAGCCGATGCCAACAGAACTGCTGCCGCACCTGGCCTGCCCGACGACATCTGGCACCGGCTCCGAGTGCACCTCGATTTCAGTGTTGCGCATCAACGAATTGAAGACCAAGTTCGTGCTCGCCAACCCCGTGCTGCTGGCGCAACAGGCGCTAATCGACCCGGTTTGCTGTGCCAGCCTGCCACCCATGGTCGTTGCCTCCACCGGCTTTGACCTGCTGTGTCACGCGCTCGAATGCTACACCGCCAAAGCCTTCACCCGCTGGGCGCGGGTCGATGACCCGAACAAACGGCCCCTGATCCAGGGCGCCAATCCGTGGAGCGACCTGGCGGCGCGCAAGGCGCTGGAAATCGTCGGTGAATACCTCGAGCGGGGAGTCAACGATGCGGCTGATACACAGGCCCGTGACCAGCTGATGTGGGGGGCATCGCTCGCGGGTATGGCCTTTGGTAATAGCGGCACCCACCTCGGTCACGCACTTTCTTACGGTGTCACTCACTTGATGCAGGACATCACCACCAACGGTTACGCGGTCGGATCGCCGTTCGTACCGCATGGCATCAGCGTCGTGGTGTCGGCGCCGGCAATCTTTCGCTATACCGCTGCCGGAGCGCCCGAGCGACATTTCGAGGCCGCCGGCTACCTGCAGGCGAATCTAAAGGGTGCTGCTGCCAAAGATTCGGGCGAGGTCCTGGCCACGCGTCTCATCGAGTTGATGCGAAAAACCGGAGTTCCGAACGGGTTGAGTGGCGTCGGCTTTGGTCCAGCAGATGTGCCGGCACTGGCGGCGTCATCGGCACGCCAGGTGCGTGCGATCGCGAATTCACCACGCGAAACCAATCTGGTCGATATCGAAAATATTTACTCGGCGGCAATAAGCTATTAGCCGCGTCGCCGGCTGCAAGCTGGGCCAGCAACGGCACCAGGAACACGAAGCAGGCCACCAGGAACAATACGCCACCGATCAGGCTGAGCGGATCGCCGGCTTGCAGACTCGCCGCCATGAAGAACATCGCCGAGCCGATAAACAGTATCCAGCCCCACAGATGAAAGCGTTGTTGTGTCGTTTCGGGCATGATCGATTCTCGTAAATTCAGATGAGTAAATAATAAAGCCTTATTGATAATAAGATAAATCAATCAATTACAGGGGAAATCGATAATCAAATCTTATGCTTAAAAAATCAATCTGCATACTTCACCGATTAACGGCATCCGCACGGCTCCAGGGATGGCGCGCGCGATCGGGCGTTTCGATGCGGCGTCCCGGGTCGTTGCCGAGCAGGAATTCAGTGAGATATGCGGGTTAAGTCTCTACGCTGGAATTCAGTGCCAGCGTCAGGGCATCGATAACGGGTTGGCGGGCACTGTCACGCGGAGTCACCAGTACGACTTTGCGGTAATAGCGCTGGTTACGGATGATTTCAACATCCAGTCCCGGTCGGTCGAGATCGAGCCCTGCCCATTGCGGTACCAGCGACACGCCCATTCCCTGCAGCACCAGCTTTTCGATGGCTTCGAGCGCATCGAGTTCGTAAAAGGGTTCGATGCGGATCTTGCTGTCCTTGAGGTACTGAAATGCCTTGAGACCACCCCAGGACTGAGCGTCGTAGCAAATGTAGGGATTGTGTTCGAGCTTTGCGCGTGCGTTGTTGCCGCTGGCGTTGCGCGACAGCAATACCAGCGGTTCATTGCGTAATACCAGGACCTTGAAACTGCGCGGTAACGCGTAGGGAGGCAAGGCAATTATGGCGGCATCGATGCGGCGTTCGGCTAGATCAGAGAACAGTGAATTGGAGGTGCCGGGTTTGATCTGCAATACCAACTTCGGGGCTACCTGGGCCAGTTGACGGATGGTGCCGGGCAGGATGCCGGTGAGTGCGGTGGAAATCGCGCCAAGGTGAAACTTGCCGGCGAGCCCCGAGGTCTCGATTTCACTGCTCATGCGCTGGAACTCGTCGACGATCTGCTGCGCCCTGGGTAACAGGTTGAGGCAGGCATCGGTCGGCACTGCCTTGTGGGTATTGCGATTCAGCAGGGCGGTACCGAAGTGCTTTTCAAGGATCGCAATGCGTTGTCCGACGGCCGCCGGGGTCAAATTTTGAGCGCGCGCGGCGCCCGCGATCGAGCCCAGTTCGGCGACGCTGATAAGGCTCTCCAGGTAACGAATATCCAGCTTTGGACCTTTCGGGAATTTATAAAGAATTACTTTATAACATATAAATAATTAAACGTTATTCATTTACTAACCCCGGTGCTAGCATCAACGCAGAATAAGGCTGACCGGATTCTGCAATGTATCATCGTAAAACTTGTTGCGAACCGGATTTATTACCTTTGAGCGATGTCCTCCCGCCAGCGGATGCGATCGAGCTTAGGTGCCAGTTCGAACCGATACGGCGAGCCATCGCGCCAGCAATGAATAGTTAATGTGGAGATACCATGTTTGAAAATGAATTAATGAGCCAGATTCGTGAGCGCTTCTGCCACGTCGATACCTGCCCGTACCAGGGACCGCGCATCTTTTTTGAAAATGCCGGTGGTGGCCTGACGCTGAAGTCGGTCGTCGAAGTCAACACTGAACTGGCGGGTATTCCAGATAACCAGGGGCGCGACAATCCGGCGTCGCATGAACTGGTGCGCATCATCAACGAGGCGCGTGACAACATGCGCTGTTTTCTCGGCGTCGATGACGGCCCGGTCTTTACCGGCGAGAGCGGTACCGAGCTTATCTTCCGCATGGTGCGCGCCGCCGCATTGGGTTCTCCTGCGGGCGGCAACATGATTGGCAGTACGCTCGAGCATCCGGCCACGGTGAGCGCGAGCAAGCGCTGGGCGGAGATCGCCGGCAAGGAATATCGCTCGGCAGTACACGACAACGATCGCGCGACCATTACCGCCGAAGACTACGCCGCCATCGTCGATGCCGATACGCGCGTCGCAACCATTATCCATACCAGCCCGGTAACCGGCATGACGGTCGATATCCCGGCGGTCGTCAAGGTCATCCGCGCGGCTTCCCCGGAATGCATCATTATCCTCGATGGAATCCAGCATGCGGCTCACGGTGGACTGGCGGTCGATGATTACGATATCGATGGTTACGCCATTTCTGCCTACAAGGTTTTCTCGCGCCACAATTATGGTTTTGCCTGGCTATCGCCACGCATCGCTACGCTGCCACACGATCATCTCGACGGTACCCCGGATGATTTCTGGGAACTGGGGACGCGTGATACTTCAGCATTCGCCTGTACTTCGAAGGTTGTCGAATACTTTGACTGGCTGGGCTCCCACTTTACCGATTCGAGTGATCGCCGCAGCCGCATTCTGGCGGCTGGCAAAGCCATCGGCGAGCACGAACATGGTCTTATCGACCTGATGATTGACGGTCAGGATACGCAGCGCGGCTTGCGTGACATGCCCGAAGTTTACGTGATCGGTGGGCACGACAACCCGTCGCGCGAGGGCATGTTGTCGATCATCGTCGAAGGCAAGCCCTGCGCCGAGGTAGTGGCGGAGTTAAACGCGAAGGGGATTCGCACGCATGTGCGCAAGGCGGATTATTTCTCCGGCAATATTCTCGAACCGCTGGGGCGTCCGACCTGTATTCGCGTTTCCATGTGTCATTACAACACCGACCGCGAAGTGTTGACCTTCCTGCATGAACTGGAGGCCATCATCGCCGCGCATAACGCCGCCACCTCCAGCGCCGCCTGAATGAACTTGCCCCGCGAATCATGTCATCCCGGATGGGTGGCATCCGTGCAAGATCCAGATACGTCGGACCGCCGCTTGCGCGGGGATGACTATTTCTCCCGTCATCCCCGCGCATTCTCCCGTCATCCCCGCGCAAGCGGGGATCTGGTATCGGCTGCGCGATGATCATCGAAGGCTCATTGCACGATTTCGAGACCT
>JAJDOF010000149.1 GCA_022340305.1 Gammaproteobacteria bacterium | reverse complement strand
CACATACATTTTTCGCCGTTGATGCAGGGTCGGTCCATTGCAACCGAGGCCATGTACCTGATGATGCGCCAGGTTTTCGATGGGCTCGGCTATCGGCGCTATGAATGGAAGTGTGATTCGTTAAATCAACCCTCATGCGCTGCAGCAGCCCGGCTTGGGTTTCTGTTCGAAGGTATCTTTCGCCAGGCGACGATTTACAAGCGGCGCAACCGCGATACCGCCTGGTATTCGATGCTGGACTGTGAATGGCCGGCCGCCCGTGCTGCATTTGAAAGCTGGCTGGATCCGGCTAATTTTGACAGTGATGGCAACCAGCGGCAGAGCTTGTCGATATTGATGCAGCCTCTGTTGAGCGCGCTGCGCTAGCTATGACTTCTCATAAGGTCGGTAACACGGGCTAAATCCGACGAGATTATTTGGCGATCGAGCTGATTAACTCGGTTACTTTAGCTGTCACCCGGTCCGCCTGCGGCCCACCGGGGCGGAGCGCAAGACAGGCCGATATTTACCGGCGCATTACGGCCGACTGTTCACCTGCTTTCAGCTCGCGCCTGGTACGGCCAATTTAGTCAAAGACCTCATCGACCAGACTGTGCCCGAAATTCGCCCAGTGATTCCTCTATTTACATATGGGTATTGCCCATTCAGCAAGGGATATGGTTTCGGTCCCGATACCCAATTATTCTGGGCCAGCAGCAAAATAAATATTATAAACGAGGGGAAAACCAATGAAAAAAATCTTTGTAGTGATCGCTATTGCCATGTCACTCGCAACTGGCGTCGTTAGTGCTCAATCCAATCCAGATAAACCATTCGCTGAAAAATTCGTGGTGTTGCAAATCAGTGATAGTGATCCACAAAAGCAAACCCTGGTGCTCAATGTGGCGTCGAATATCATGAAGCATTACGGCCCCGACAAGGTTGATGTTGAAATAGTTGCTTTCGGTCCGGGTCTGCGGCTGCTGTTTAAAGACAATGCAAATGCCTCGCGTATCGATGGGCTGGCAAAAAACGGCACCCGCTTCTCGGCCTGCGATAACACGCTCACTCGGGTAACGCAGCTGCTGGGTAGCGAACCCGAGCTCAACGAGAACGCGGTTCATGTCAGTGCCGGGGTGGTTCGCATCATGGATCTTGTTGGCGAAGGTTACACGCTGGTAAAGCCATAAATATCTAATAAATAAAAATTATTGCAAAGGGGGATTTCAAGTGAATAGCATAAAGATAAAAATTTCTGGTATCGCCGCGATCGCGATGACCTGTTTCGTTGCGTTTAATTGCCAGGCGGCTAACTGGCTTATGCTGCAGGGCACCGAGCCGGACAGCGCTGCGGCCCGGGCTTACCTGTGGGGCTTCGTGCAGGTGCAGTATCAAAATGACAACAGTGATGCCAACTCCACCGACGGGTATATTCCGCCGAAACTGATTGGTCCGAACCTAGAGTCGCAGCAGCAGTTCAACGTAAACCGCGCCCGTATCGGGGTACGCGGAACTGGCTTCCCGCTCGATGGCAAGACGAACTATTTCCTGCTTACCGAGTTCGGTAACAACGCTATTACCGCGCCGGGCGATACCAGCGCACGCGTGACAGATGCCAGCATTACTTTCAACCATATACCTCGTGCGCGCATTCGGGCAGGCCTTTTCAAGACACCGGGCGCCGAAGAAGGGCTGCAAGCCATACACGTTTTCGACTACGTCAATTTCACCACGGTTACCAACCAGTTGCTTTTGGAGAGGTTCCCGAACAAGTCATATACGCCTAATAATGATCCGATCTCGTTGCCATCCTCGAGTGAACTGGGGGGCTTTGACCGGTCGGTGGGCGCGTTTCGCGATGTCGGAGTCCAGGTGTTTGACACCATCGTGATGGATGACTGGGAACACACTTACGCGTTTATGCTCGGCAATGGCAACGGCCTTAATTTTGGCGACAACGATGACAGCCTTGACCAGTATTTATACTGGTCATCGGAAAAAGTATTCGCAGGTCAAGGGCCGCGGCGACAGGGAATGAAGCTTTTTGCCTGGAATCAAAGCGGTGAACGCGTGCTGGATAACACCAACGACGCTACGCCAAATCCGACCAGTTTCGATCGTGACCGTAGCGGCTTCGGCTTCAAGTATCTTAAAGGTCAATATCGCTTTTCGGCAGAGTACATGAAGGGCGAAGGCATGATATTCGTGGGTCCGGACAAGCCAACTTTTTATATCAACGATGCCGCGGGCGCGGTTGCCCAGAACGTGGGTAACGGTGCCGAGGGCGAAGCCGACGGCTGGTATGTCGAGGGTGGCTGGTATATTCCTGATACCAAGTGGGAGATCGATCTGCGTTACGATGTTTATAATCGCCTGACCAATGACAACGCGTTTGCAGCGGGCCCTAATGCCGGGAAGAGTTTCGAAATGGAATTTACCACCCTGACGCTCGGTACCCAGTATCATATCAATCGCAAGACGCGCATGAATATCGAAATCGCGAACCGGGATTACGAGGCGGTGGACTTCGATAGCGGTGCTGGGCCCAACGATAACCTCGACGGCGTGGATCAACGTTTCGCGATCCAGTTAACGCATATTTTCTAGCCGGCATATTGCGCGCAAAGGTTTTCCTCGAATTGTAGTAGCCCCGCTTGCCGGGGCTTTTTTTTGCGATTTACCGGGGTAGTGTAGCGATTTGTGGCTCGCGCTCTGCACCGATTTATGCGTGCGGCCACAGCAGAATCAAGTCAACTGTTCCCAATGGCACTTACTTAAGAAAATTACCGAGTCATCCCGGCCTCCGAACCGGGATTTTATGACGATGGCACCCATACCAGATCCCGGCTCTACGTAGCCTGGTTCTTCTTCATGCTGCGTTCTGACCTGATGCACTGGCTTCTCGGGTACTCCGTTATGAGCATGCTGTCTTTCCCGCCCAACAGCGAATTCGGGCACGGCGTTGTTTGGATGATTGGTTTTTTCGCTAACTTATTCCCGTCAATCGGTGTATAGCTGGACTTGCAGAGGACAGGCACCGGGCGTATCAGATGTTTTTACCCAGGTAGAAATAGATCGAGCTGTTGTTATCCTCGGTGAATCCATAGGCGAGGGCGACCGGTCCGAGCTTGCTGTCGGTACTCATGTAAATGCTGCCGGCCGCGATCAATTCCGCGAAATTTATTGATTCCGATGCCGGCCATACATTGCCCGCCTCGATACTCGCGCCGACGAAGATGGGAAAATTCTTCAATCCGAACAGACTTCTGCCAAGGTTGTACTGATACGCCACTACCCCGAAAACTTTCTTGTTGCCGATCAGCGCGTCGCGGTGATAACCGGACAGGTTGAGAAATCCGCCAAGCGCGACGTAATGAATACTCTCGTCGATTTCACTGTCGAGATAAGCCAGGGAGGCTTGACCGATGATGCCGTTGTTACCGCGACTGGTGGCGCCTTTCCAGTCGAGCAGGAACTGCGTACTGCGATAGATGTTCTGGTCCAGGCCATTGTCGAAAATCGGCTCGCCGCTGACATCTTCGTCGCGGTGTATCAGTGCCATGGTCAGGCGATTGCCCTGGCTAGGGAAACTGATACGATCCAGTGAGTCATATCCGTAGCGCAGAAACACGCCGGGGGTACGGTAGCGTACATCGTCGCCCAGAAACACTTCATTGTTGATGTCGCCACGCTCGAAGGTAAACCCGACTTCGGCAATGGAAAGGTGACCGAGCTTGTAACCCAGGCCCAGGTCAAGCCGATAAGTTTTCTGATCGAGGATCAGGGCGCGCTCGTTCTCAATAAAAACATTCTTGTTCTCACGACTGTATTCATAGACGGCAGACAGGTAAAAACGCTGGATTTTATCCAGCGGTAGATGAACTTCACTGCGGAAATTCTTATTGGTGCCGATACCGAGCTCGTTACGCCACTCGCCATTGTTGTCGGTGATGTTGCCGACGGTGTAGGCGAAATCGAGGTCGATGATCGAATCCAGGGTAAAGTCATCCTCCCAGCCCAGGCCCACCTCGAGGTAATTCGGTCCCCAGGACTTTTCCACAACATCGACAATGAGTACTCTGCCGACATCAGTGTCTTCGAAAACGGCCTCGACGAGTTCAAAACGATCCAGCGAGTAGAGTCGATCGATGGCCGCGTTGAGTTCCTCGCTCGATATCGGCAGATCGGTCTCGAGGCCGAGCGAGTGCAGCAGAAAATCATCGTTGAAATGCGAATTGTTCGTCAGGATGATCTTTGCTACCGGCCGTTCTCC